>RFZE01000161.1 GCA_009920875.1 Alphaproteobacteria bacterium
TGGCACTTCGGTGGCGCTGAAGGAACGGCGCAAGCTGTCTCATAATGGCGCCGTGTTTGTTGCGATTCCGGTTGATGCGGCCAATCGTTTGGCGGGGCAGGTTGAGGTCGAGCTTGTCGGCTCGCCGGAAAATGACGGCATGGTGAGTTTGACGGATTGGGCGCTTGACGCGGTCGAGCGCGCCATACCGTCAAATGGGCGTTTGACGCCGGATCGTGCCGAGCATGATATCAGCCTTGCGGTGCGGCGAGAATTGACGCGCCGTTGGGGCAAGAAGCCAATGGTCGTGGTAAGCTTTGTCAGCGTCTAGGAGGCAAGATGATTAAAATCGGTTTCATTTTCGGTATGGCGATTTACGGCATTATTTGGTTTTTGACCTTGTTCATGGTGCTGCCCTGGGGCGTTGTCTCGCAAGCCGAGCATGGCGAAGTGCAACCCGGCTCCAGTGAAAGCGCTCCGGCGCGTCCGCTGATTTGGCAAAAGCTGGCCATTACCACGGGTTTATCGGCGGTTTTTTATTTGATTGTTTATTGGCTGCTGACCAGCGGCGCGCTGTCAAATATCGACTTGCCGTTTTTTCCCGACATTCCGGCGCGACAATAAAAAAAGCGGAACCCAAAACCGAAGTCCTAAGTCCCGCTTCAAATGTGTTTCGGACAAAGTCCGAAAGGTTCCTCCCAAAACCCGAGAACGCATCCGTTCTCATCCACGAGCAAAAAATTAACCACTATTCGTGCCGCTGTCACCCGTTTTTTACGTTTTTGTGACATTTACTTGCGCCAATGTGAAGCCATGTTAAGAGTTATGACTTAATGGCTTAGAACAAGGAAAGATTCATGCGTCTGTCGGAGTATTTTTTACCGACCTTAAAGGAAAATCCCAGCGAAGCGCAGATTGTCTCGCATCGCCTGATGTTGCGCGCCGGTATGGTGCGCCAAAGCGCAGCAGGGATTTATAGCTGGCTGCCGCTGGGTTTGCGCGTGTTGAAAAAAATCGAGCAGATTGTGCGCGAGGAGCAAGACAGGGCGGGGGCGATTGAGGTTCTGATGCCGACATTGCAACCGGCTGAGATTTGGCGCGAGTCGGGTCGTTATGATGATTACGGCAAGGAAATGCTGCGCATCACCGACCGCCATGAGCGTGACTTGCTTTATGGCCCGACCAATGAAGAGCTGATAACGCAGATTTTCCGCGACAATGTGAAAAGCTATCGCGACCTTCCGAAAAACCTATATCACATTCAGTGGAAATTTCGCGATGAAATCCGTCCGCGCTTCGGCGTCATGCGCGGTCGCGAGTTTTTGATGAAAGACGGCTATAGCTTTGACATTGATGAAGCAACCGCGCGCCATGCCTATCAAAAAATGTTTGTCGCTTATTTGCGCAGCTTTCGCCGCATGGGGCTGAAAGCCTTGCCGATGGCGGCCGATACCGGGCCGATTGGCGGCGATTTGAGTCATGAGTTTATTATTTTGGCGGAAACCGGTGAGTCGGAAGTGTTCTGCCATGCTGATATTCTCGACCTGCCGGTGCCGGAAGCTGATTATGACGGCAATCTTGATGCGGTGATTGACAGCTTCACGCAACTTTATGCGCGCACGGATGAACTGCATGATGGCGATAAATTTGCCGCCGATGTGCCAAGCGACAAGCAAGTGACGGCGCGCGGCATTGAAGTTGGCCATATTTTCTATTTCGGCACCAAATATTCTGAGCCGATGAAGGCTATGGTGGTGGGGCCGGACGGCAAGGATGTTGCCGTTCACAGCGGTTCTTACGGCATTGGCGTGTCGCGCCTCGTTGGTGGCATTATTGAAGCCAGCCACGATGATGACGGCATTATCTGGCCATGGCCTGTTGCGCCGTTTCATGTCGGGCTGGTCAATTTGAAGGCCGGCCATGAAGGCTGCGATGCATTGTGCGAAAAACTGAACGATGCGCTGACACAAAACGGCCTTGATGTGCTCTATGATGATAGGGATGAACGTGCCGGAACAAAGTTTTCCGATATGGATTTGATAGGTCTGCCTTGGCAAGCGGTTATCGGCCCGCGCGGGGCGGAAAACGGTGAAGTTGAAGTGAAAAACCGTGCCACCGGTGAAAAGCAGGTTTTGGCCTTTGATGCAGCAGTGGCATTGCTGTCCGCGCCGCCTGAAAAATAACGGAAACGGGTAAATGATGAGCAAGGCTTTCGGCTCTCTTGAATGGCATATTGCGGGGCGCTACTTACGCGCAAAACGGCGCGAGAGCTTTATATCCATCATCGCCGGCATTTCTTTCCTCGGCATTATGCTCGGTGTGGCGACGCTGATTGTGGTGATGGCGGTGATGACCGGTTTTCGCGCTGATTTGCTTGACCGCATTTTGGGGGTCAACGGTCATGCCACCATTCGCCCCTATGAAACCCGCTTTATTGATCGTGAGGTGCTGGCTGCTCAGCTGCAAAAACTCGAGGGAGTAGTGATGGCCACGCCGCTGGTTGACGGTCAGGCCATGTTGTCTTCAGGCGATGCAGCGCGCGGTGTTTTGCTGCGCGGCCTGCCGGTTGAAAAACTGCAAAAACTGCCGAGCCTGAAAGACAATGTCATTGACGGCTCGCTGGCGGCGCTGGCACAGCCAAAAACCATTGCCGTGGGCGCACGCCTCGCTGAGCGCTATGGCTTTCAGCTCG
>RFZE01000162.1 GCA_009920875.1 Alphaproteobacteria bacterium
GCTTGTCGCTCTTATCGCCGTTTTCGGCATGCGCCAAGGCGATGACGCGTCGGGTACGGAAACAGCCGATACCGCCATGCCAGCCATCGGCCCGGTCGGCCAAATTGACGCGCCAGACCAAGATTTGGGTGCGCTTGAAACGCCGAACCCGCTTGGCGAAATTGTGCTGGGCAAGGATGACGCGCCCGTCACCATTGTCGAATATTCCTCGCTCACCTGTCCGCATTGCGGCGCTTTCCACCGCGATACGCTGCCTGCGCTGACTGAGAAATATATTGATAAGGGGTTGGTAAAAATATATTTCCGGCCTTTCCCGTTTGACCCCTATGCAACAGCCGGTGCCATGCTGGCGCATTGTGTTAGCCCGTCGGCACGTGTGTCCTTTCTCGACATATTGTTCAAACGCCAGGAGCAATGGATACAGGATGAAAACCCGATTAACGCGCTGCAAGCTATGGCCAAGCAGGCCGGTCTTTCCGAGAGCGATTTCGTGGTTTGCCTGAAAGACCAAAAGCGGCTGGACGGCATTCGTGACATTCAATCACGTGCAGCCGAGGAATTGGGCGTGCGCTCAACCCCGACCTTTTTTGTCAATGGTGACAAGCTGGAGGGCAATCAGCCGCTGGCCGCTTTCGAGAAAATGCTGAAGCTGCTTCTGGCCGATTTTGAGGAAACGCAGTAAATGAAGTTTGACCGCCTTCGCCTCACCGGCTTCAAATCCTTTGTCGACCCCGTCGATCTCGATATTCTGCCCGGCATGACCGGCGTTGTCGGCCCCAATGGCTGCGGCAAATCCAATCTCTTGGAAGCCTTGCGCTGGGTCATGGGCGAAACCTCTTATAAATCCATGCGTGGTTCGGGCATGGAAGATGTGATTTTCTCCGGCACCAATGCGCGACCGGCGCGCAATCATGCCGAAGTGGTGCTGATGCTCGACAATGCGGCGCGCGATGCCACGGCTGAGTTTAATGATAGCGATAATATAGAAGTGGTGCGGCGCATTGAGCGTGATGCCGGTTCAGCCTATCGCATTAATGGTCGCGATGTGCGGGCCCGCGATGTGCAATTAATGTTTGCCGATGCGTCGACCGGTTCGCGCTCCAATTCATTGGTCAAGCAAGGGCAAATCGGTGAGATTATCAATGCCAAGCCGGAAGCGCGGCGCCGCATTTTGGAAGAAGCGGCCGGCATATCGGGCTTGCATTCGCGCCGTCACGAGGCCGAATTGCGTCTCAATAGCGCCGAGCGCAATTTGGAAAAATTGGAAGAGACCATCACCAATTTGGAAACCCAATTGCGCCAGCTGAAACGCCAAGCACGTCAAGCCAGCCGCTATAAGAATATTTCCGGTCAAATTCGCGAAGTGGAAGCACTGTCTTTGCATTTGCGCTGGCAGCAAGCGGTTGATGCGGTAGACGCTTGCGAAAGCGAGTTGGTGGATGCGCGCAAAGCCGTGTCAGAAGCGGGGCTTGCGTCGGCACAAGCCAGCACGGCGCAGTCAGAGGCGCAGGCCAGCCTGCCCGAATTGCGCGATAGCGAAGCGGCGGCTGCCGCAGCCTTGCGCCGCCTGACGCTGGAACAAGAAAGCCTTGATGGTGAAGCCAAGCGCGCTGAAGACATGATTGCGCGCTTGAAATCGCAAATCGAAACCGTGCTGCAAGATGTGCAGCGGGAGACGCAGACATTGGCTGATGCGGAAGCGCAACTGGCCCGCTTGGCCGAAGAGGAAGCTGAAATTCGTGCTTCCATTTCTGACGATGAGCAAGCGGCGGAAGCTGAAGCGGCGGCCGAATTGGCCGAGGCGGTATCAGCCTTGAGTGCGTGTGAAACCGCTTATGATGAGGCCAATCGTGCAGCCGCAGAATATCAAGCGCGCAAACAGGCGCTTGAAAATACGCTGGCGCAAAACGCACAGCGTCGCGAGAAATTATTGGCCGAGCAAAAGCAGTCCGAGAATATTCGCGGCGATGTGGAAGATGCCATTTCGGCAGATTTTGACGTGGCGGCGCGGCGCAGTGAATTGCAGGAATTGGAAAGCAAAAACAGCGCGGCAGCAAAAGCATTGACCGAAAGCGAAGCGGCATATCGCGCGGCGCGAGAGGCACAAAGCGCGGCGGCTGAACCGGCACGTGAGGCGCGCGCGGCAGTTGAACGGCTGGTCGGTGAACGCGAAGCATTGGCACAGCTGTTTGCGCAGCATGATAATGCCGATTATGCGGCGCTGGTCGATGATGTGACGGTGACGCATGGCTATGAAACGGCATTGGGCGCGGCATTGGGTGATGATTTGGAAGCGTCACCGGATATGAATGCCCCGGCCGTATGGGCCAAGCTGGGCGCGGAAGCCTTGACGCAAAATCTGCCCAATGGGGTCGAAAGCCTGGCCGCCTATGTAGCCGGTTCGCCGCTTTTGACCCGCGCTCTGTCGCAGGTCGGCTTGGTGGCGCGCGATGAGGGCACAGGTTTGCAGAGCGCGCTTTTGCCGGGGCAAAAACTGGTATCTCTGGAAGGTGATTTATGGCGCTGGGATGGCTATAGCCATAAGGCAGAAGCGCCGACCGGCGCAGCCAAAAGGCTGGCGCAGCGGGCGCGTCTGGAAGATTTGCAAGACGAAATCGGCGTCGCTGAAACTGCCTTGGCGGCGGCTTTGGAAACGCAAGATAAGGCGC
>RFZE01000163.1 GCA_009920875.1 Alphaproteobacteria bacterium
AGGAGTGAGGAAACAGATAATGCGCTTTCGCGATAAATCACGTCCCTATAAACAGGAAATGAATTTTTCCAAAATCGTGCCGCATGATGACAGTTTTGAGCGCGATGTCTGCGATACATGCGGGCTGATTAATTACGTCAATCCGAAACTGGTGGCCGGGGTTGTTGCCATTTGGCATGAAAATGGCGAAGACAAAATCCTCATGTGCAAACGCGCCATCGAGCCGCGCAAAGGGTTTTGGACCTTGCCCGCCGGTTTTATGGAACAGGGCGAAACGGTGGCTGAAGGGGCGGCGCGCGAGGCCAAAGAAGAAGCTTGCGCCGATGTCGCAACCGATGCGCTTATCGGCGTTTATAATGTCGCGCGCATTGCACAAGTGCAGATGTTTTATCGCGGGCGTTTGCGGTCGCCTGAAATTGCGGCCGGGCCGGAAAGCGAAGAAGTGGCGTTGATGTCTTGGGATGAAATTCCGTGGGACGAACTGGCCTTTCCGGCCGTTTATTATGCGCTGCAACACTGGCAGGCGACAAAAGATGATGCGGCTTTCACGCCGTTTTCCGAGCCCGAAAATTGGGCCGATACGCCGGGTTTTGAGGCGCTGCGCGCACGCTATGAACAAGTTGATAAGCAGCGCGATAAAAAAGCCGAATAAACCGTCAGGCCGCGCCATGAATAAAAAAATCACCACCGCTTTTGAGGCCCAGCGCCAAGCTTGCGAAATGCTGGGCTCGCCTTTGACGCGCGATGTGGTCGGTTTTTGCGCCGATGATTTTGCCGTTTCAGGCATTATCGCCGAGCTGGTTCGCGGCTGGCCGGGCGACCCGCTCAATGATAATGTGCCTTTGCGCTTGGCCGGTTTTGCCCATTATGCCGCGCTGCGCGGCGATGGCATTGCCGCTTTTTACGAAAGCTGTGGCGGGCGCTATCAAGACACTGACCGCGCCGCTTTGGCCGAAGCTTTGGTTGATTTATTTACCCGCGAAGAAAAAGCCGCCCGCCGTTTTTTGCGCAGCGCCCCGCAAACCAATGAGACAGGCCGCGCCGCCATGTTGCTTTTGGGGTTTTCCGAAATTGCCAAACGGCTCGGCTTGCCTTTGCGCTTGCGCGAAATGGGGGCCAGCGCCGGGCTCAATTTGTTTTTTGACCAATTTCATTATCGTCTCGCCACGGATAAGGGCGATATGGATTGGGGCAGGGCGGACAGCCCGCTATCCCTCGTCGCGCAATGGCGCGGCACGCCGCCGGCTTTGGCCGATGAAATTGATATTGCCTCGCGGCGCGGGTGCGATTTGTTTCCGGTCAATATTGCCGATGCCGATGAATGCATGAAATTGCAAAGCTGGGTTTGGGGCGATATGCCCGACCGCCGCGCGCGGCTTTTGGCGGCGCTTGAAATCGCCGATATGGTGCCGCCTGAGATTGACCGCGCCGATGCCGCCGGTTGGGTGGCGGCGCAAATTATGGCGCGGCCAAGCGGCCAAGCGACCGTGCTTTATCATTCCATTGTTTGGCCTTATTTGAACGTGTCGCAGCGTTTCGCCATTGAAAGCGCCTTTGCGCAAGCGGCGGAAGAGGTGCGCCCCGATGCCCCTTTGGTCTGGCTGAAAATGGATGGCCGCGAATTGGGTACGATTGCACAGCTTTCTTATCGCATATGGACCGGCGATAACGGGCCTGAGGGCGAAGAAGTGATACTCGGCCCCTGCCATCCGCATGGGCGGGATATGGAGATTACCGCGCCGTTTTAATGTTTTTAATCTTTTTGTATTTCGTCCAATGCGCCGTGGCGTTTCAAAAGCGGCATTTGCGCCGCCATGAAAATAAAGGTCAGCGGCAAAATGCCGAAGACTTTGAAAATGACCCACGCATCGGTAGAAAAATTGCGCCAAATAAATTCATTCAATAGGGCGAGGCATATAAAGAAATAAATCCAACGCCGCGTTAAAATCAGCCAACCGGATTGTCGCATTTTCAACGCTTCGCCCATCAGCATTTCGAGATAGCTCTGCCCGCGCATCAGCCCGAAAGAGAGAATGACGGCAAACAGCACATAGACCAAGCTCGGTTTTATTTTGATGAAAGTCTCGTCTTGCAGAAACAAGGTCAGCCCGCCAAACACAAAGACAAACCCTGCCGAAGCCAAAGTCATATTATTGGGCTTGGCCCCGCGCCCATAAGTGACGATGAGCGAGGCCGCCAGCGCCGCCATGAAACCGGCTGTGGCAATCAGCAGGCTCTCGCTTTCCGCGCGCCCCAGCCATTCAGCGCCGCGCGCGTTTAATAAGAAAAACACCAAAAGCGGCCCGAAATCTTCAAGAAATTTCGCCATATTATGCCTCGTCTTCCAGCCCGACCAAAGCGCGGGCAAAATTATCGGCACCAAAGCTTTGCAAATCATCGGCTTGTTCGCCGACCCCGATAAAGTAAATCGGCAAAGCCAGTTTTTGCGCAATGGCGACCAGCCCGCCGCCGCGTGCGGTGCCGTCCAGCTTGGTCATAATCAGGCCGGTGGTTTCGGCGGCGGCCAAAAACGCTTCGGCTTGCGCAATGGTGTTTTGACCGGTCGTCGCGTCCAGCACCAACAGGCTTTCATGCGGCGCTGTCTCATCGAGCTTTCTGACAACGCGGATGATTTTGCCA
>RFZE01000164.1 GCA_009920875.1 Alphaproteobacteria bacterium
CGTAATCATCGCCATGGTCGTTTTCAGCGGGTGCGTAAGTCAGGTTCTCGATTTGTGACGCATCAATCGCATCGCCTGCTGACACGGCATTGCCGCCCAGCAGCAAAGTGCCTTTTTCAGGCAGGCTGAGAATGGTGATTTGCGCAAGTGCGTCATTTTCATTTGCGTCAGCAAAATTGAAGTCATCACCGGTGAAATTGTGAGGCGTGTCTTCATCAATTCTGACGCTGGCGGCGCCCTCAATATCGTCACTCGTGTCGAGCGTGCCATTATCGTCAATGATTTGAGGCGGTGTGTTGTCACCTGAAATAGTGATTGTGGCGTTGTTGGAAACCGTCTCATCACCGTCCGTAATGTCATAATTCACCGTAATAACGACATCTTCACCAACGTCTAAAGTGCTGAATATGGTTGGTGCAATTTCCACTTCATTGCCATCAACTATTGCAGCACCGGCGGGAAGCGGAACTTCATTGCCGTCTGAATCGGTGAAGACAATCTCCGGCGTGCCGCTAATGGATACGGTGTCACCATCCACATCGGCAGCCCCTTGCAGCAAATCAAAGCGATAATTGGCGTCGTCTTTGCTATTGGCATTGGTCAATGGGCTAATGGTCGGCGCGTCATTAACCCCGGTAATGGTGATGGTCGCGGTGTTTTGTTCGCTCAGCGCACCATCCGAAACGTCATAAGTTACGGTGATGATAGCGCTCTCGCCATCGTCAAGGCCGTTAAACAGCGTCGGGTCTATGCGCAACTCATTACCGCTCACCAAAGCCGCTCCCTCAGGCAAGGTCAATTCATTGCCATTATTGTCTTCGGCGGTAATGATCGGTGAGGCAATGGATAAACTATCGCCTTCAGGGTCGCTCTGACCCGCCAATAAATCGGTATTAAATGCAGCTTCGTCTTCGGTTTTGCTATCGGTAATGGCAGCCACGACAGGCGCGTCATTTTCCGGCGTAACGTCAACCGTCATTGTGGCCGCCGTGCTGGAGGCTTCACCATCACTCACCGTGAAAGTGAAATTGGTATAATTGTCACCGCTATTGCCGGGCTCGGGGCGGAACACCAATTCATTATTGGCCAGTTGGGCAGCCGTAATGTTTGCGCCCAATGTGGCAAGATTGTCATTGGTCAAGGCGACGCCATCAACCAGCAATGTGCCGGCAGAGGGAAGGGCGGCAATCGTCACTGAAACGAAACTGTCATCGACGTCAATATCAGTGAAATTCAAATCATCAGCGGCGATTTCGCGGTCAACATCTTCAGGGGTAGAGATAAAGGCGGCATTTTCAACATCGTCAGACGTGTCATCAGGCGTGCCGTTATCATCGATTACTTTCGGAGCATCATTCAGCGGCGTGACGTTCACCGTCATGGTGTAGGCTGCGGCGCTGTCCTCCGTGCCGTCATTTACCGTGAAGGTGAAGTCGGCATAAGGGGCGCCGTTTGCATCGGCGACCGGCGTATATACCAAGTTTTCAATATCTGCTGCCGCTATATTGTCGCCGGCACTCACCGTAGCGCCGGAAAGCGTCAAAGTTCCGTTCGTTGGCAATGTGGCAATGGTGATGTGATGCAAGCTATCGCCATCGTCAATATCGGCAAAGCCAAATTCAGCGGCGCTAAATGATTTCGTCGCGTCTTCTTCGATTGTGACCGAATTGTCCAATGCTGTCGGCGCGTCATTGACAGGCAAAATATCGATATTCATTGTGTAGGCGTCGACACTGTCAACCTCACCATCGTTAACGCGGAAGGTGAAACTGGTATAGTCTGAGCCGTTTTCATTGGTGGCAGGAGAGTAAGAAAGATCTCCGATTTGACCTGCTGTTATTGTGTCTCCAGCATTAATTGTCCTGTCGCCAAGGATCAATGACCCATTATCAGGAATGCTTACAATTGTTATCTGGCGCAATATATCGCCATCGGGGTCATTAAAGCTAAATTGATCGCGCGCGAATGTCAGTGAGGCGTCTTCGTTTATGTAGAGGGTGTTATCGGCAGAAGTCGGCGGCGTGTTGCCTGGGTTTGGTGCAGTGACGGAGAAGGTTACAGTTGCAGTGTCCGACCCTCCATTGCCATCAGAAACTGTGTAGGTAAATGTATCGGTCACCGCATCGTCGCCATAGTTCAAGGCAGCTGCCGCGGGTTGGTCGGCATTATAGGCTAACGAGCCGTCACGCCCCAAAACCAATGTACCATAGGTGCCAACAACTGACGCGGACGCCCCGAGATTGTCTTCAATCGGTGTGTCACCAAGCGCTGAGACAGTTAACGTATCGACCCCGTCTGGGTCGGTATCTTCGCCACCCATTTGGGCTGATAAAACATTGCCAATATATTCGCTTCCGACAAGAATATTAGATGCGTCATCCGCGGCAACTGGCGCATCGTTAGCGGGTGTGACATTGATGGTCATGGTCGCTGCGGGGCTATCCAATTCGCCATCGCTGACCGTATAAGCGAAGCTGGTATAGCCGTCACCGTTCTCATCATCGACCGGCGTGTAAACTAAATTGGCCAAATCGGCCACGGCTATCGGTGTATCCAAAGTCACCTCAGCGCCGTTCAGCGT
>RFZE01000165.1 GCA_009920875.1 Alphaproteobacteria bacterium
CAGCGGGCCAATTCAAATGCCCGCGGTTGTAGGTTTTGCATGCCGAGAAAGTCGGCCAGTGCATAGTATCCATCGAAGCGCATAAACGGGCTGAGATTGACCAAAAGCGAGCCGACAAGACTACCGGTTGCTAGAAAAAAAGCGGCACTGCGAATTGGGCCATCCTCGACAACTGTCCAGCTGAATAAAGCAAGTAGAGCGATATGTAACTCAACCACCAGTCCGGCCATTACAATTTGCAGCTTTTTGCGTTGGTCAGTTAATCGCCAAGCATCCGTGTTATCGGTGTAAAGCACGGGGAACAGAACCAGTAATGCAACGCCCATAGAGCTCACACGCAAGCCATAATGTTTAGCAACAAGAGCATGGCCGAGTTCATGGGCAATTTTGACTGCGATCATCGCCAAGCTGAAATAAATCAGCCCTTGAAGATTAAAGAAGTAGTCAAATGTCGTTAGAAAGGCATCCCATTGCCAAAAAAGGGATAAAACGCCGTATGCGCCAAGACTGTAAATTGCTGTGCGCGCGGGTTTTCCAGCAATGGGACGAAATATTCGCAGTAGACCGTCAAGGAAGCGGTCGGGGCGAATTAAAGGAATTTTGATGAACAGGTAATTATGCACCAGCCACATGAACCAATGGCGTTGCCGTGCTTTTTGTGCGGATTTAATTTTTTCAACATGCTCGGTGCTGCTGCCAACCGATAGGAAATTATCACGTAAAAATGTCAGAAATTGTTCGATCTCATGGTCATCGACCGTCGCATCGTCTTTGGACAATGAATTTTTAAGATCTTCAAGCGAGCTGATTTTCGGCAAATATCGCAACAATAAGAGAGCGGTGCGGCTCAGGGCAAAATATTGGTGGCGCAACGGGTCATATAAAAGCCACTCATTTTCACCGGCCTCATTTTTCCCGCCGGGCAGAAGGCGCAAATCTTGGCGGAGAAGCGGGATATCCATTTTAAACCCCTATGATTTGCCGCAATACGGTGATGGGTCGACGAAACAGAAAGTAAAATAGTGTGGTGCGCGGCCCATGGACACGCGCTGAACCGCGCAAACCGATGCGAGGGACGGTTTCATCGGCTGCCAATTTGGCACGCACCGAATAAGCCAATATGCCGGCTTCGGTGAGGCTTGATTGGTAAGGCACGCGTGTTACTTCGCCGCGATAACGTTTAATCGGGTCAATATCGAGAAAAACATCAACCCGACTTCCCTCCGATAGCGTAACCGCATCTGCCACCGGCACTTGCACCTCAACCTCGACAAATTGAGGCTGCGCCAGCTTCATAATTTGCTGGCCTGTGACGACCGGGCGCCCCTGCCATTTGCGTGGGTCATCAAGCATAATCAGACCGCTATTCGGTGCTGTTACGGTAGCGCGGGTCAGTTGATCCTGAGCGAAATTCATCTCAGCACGGCGCAATTCCACTTGTGCCGTTAATTCAGCAAGCTGGGCTTTGTCTTCTTGGCTGGAAAAGGCAAGTTGGCGCCCGCGCAATAGTTCGGCCTCGGCAATGCGGAATGCACGCCGCGCGATTTCCAAATTGCTTTTCAACTCAATGTCGACCAATCAACGGCGGTCAAACGCACGGGTATCAGAGAGACCAGCAGCAGACCTGCGGCAATGGCCCATTTCCGACGGCCCGTCAGGCGCGCCCGTATTCGCACCAGAATAGGCGTGTTGCTATGCGTCGCCAGCGCATGACCGTAAACCGAGCCGAGATGCGCCAGAACCGACTTATCACCGTCTGAGAAGGCTAAAGTGCGGGTTACGATAAATGCCCCCAAAAGGCCTTTGCTGGCCGAGCGCAGCGGCATTATCAGTATATGGTCGGGAATTAAGTCAGCTACCGCTTCGCATTCTTCCTGTGTCGGTTGCAAGAATACGGTTTCGTTATCGATTTTTTTAAGCTGCGTTTCCAGCCAGGTGACGAGCGGGGCAGTGCGATCAAGAACTGCAATATCGGAAAACCCGGCAACGCGAATTTGGCCACTTGCTCCGCGAATGGCCAAAGCCGCTTGCGTATAATCGACAATATCTCGGCTGCGATTGCATATTAAAGTAGTCAGAACCGTTAGGCTTTCGGCTTGCCGCACCTCTTGTTCTAACGTCAGCAGTTTTCCTAAATCGGCGGCCTTATCATCAATCATGGCCGCACCACACCGCTCATGCCGGGCAAGATATCTTTGGGCGGGTCGATAAACTGAGCGCGAATGATAACGGTTTGGCTCACCGGATCGACTGCGCCGCCCATGGCAATCACCTTGACATCACTTGTCACGCTAAGTTCGTCAATTTCCATTTTTGCATTTTGACCTTGGGTCAATCGTTTAAGCCAATCGGCAGGGGCAATCACCTCGATTTCCAAATCGGAAGAAGAAACGATTTCAATCAAGTTGCGGCGTAAATCAACACTTTCAAACTGATTGACCAATAATTGAACGACCGTGCCGTCAAACGGCGCTTTTACCGAACAGCGCTCGACATTAAGGCTGGCAATCTTCAGTTCGGCGCGGGCTTTGTCGTAATCGGCTTTGGCC
>RFZE01000166.1 GCA_009920875.1 Alphaproteobacteria bacterium
ATCACGACATGACTGACAACATCATTCATTTGGTGTTGGCGCGAACCCCTAATGCGCCGGAAGGCACAAAAGGCATTTCGCTGTTTGTGGTGCCGAAATTCATGGTTAATGATGACGGCTCTTTGGGCGCAGCCAATGATGTGAAATGCATCGGTTTGGAAGAAAAGCTGGGCATCCATGCCAGCCCGACATGTGTCATGGCCTTTGGCGAAGCGGGTGGGGCAACTGGATGGCTGGTAGGGCCGGAAAATGGCGGCATGGCCTGCATGTTCACCATGATGAATAATGCCCGTCTGCATGTCGGCTTGCAGGGTGTCGGGGTCGCGGAAGCGGCTACGCAACATGCGCTGGCCTATGCGCAAGAGCGCAAGCAGGGCCGCAAGCCAGGTGCCACCAAAGATGATAATGAGGCCGTGGCCATCATCAATCACCCCGATGTGCGCCGCATGTTGCTGACTATGCGCGCCATGACCGATGCGGCGCGCGCCATTTGTTATGAGAACGGCGTAATGGCCGATTTGGCACATGCTTCGAACGACGCAGAGGCCAAAGCCAAAAACGATTTGCTGACGCCGATTTCTAAAGCTTTCAGCACTGATATTGCCAATGAGGTGGCAGCCATCGGCGTGCAAATTCACGGCGGCATGGGCTTTGTTGAAGAGACCGGCGCGGCACAATTTTTGCGCGATGCGCGTATCTTGACCATTTATGAAGGCACAAACGGCATTCAGGCGATGGATTTGGTCGGTCGCAAGCTTGGTAATGGCGATACCATCAAAGCCTATATTGGCGAGATGAAAGAGACTGCGGAAACCTGTCGCCAATCAAACAACCCCGTGCTGGTTGATGTCGCTGAAAAACTGACCAATTCCATCGATGTTTTGGAAGACACAACCGATTGGCTGGTCGGGCAACGCGGATCGCTAGACGTATTGGCCGGTGCAACACCTTATCTGCGCTTATTCGGACTGGTCGCCGGTTGCCATTATCTGGCGCGTGGCGCACATGCCGTGTCGCAAAACTCGGTTGAACCGCATTTTGACCGCCGCAAAATGGCTTCAGCGCAATTTTATGCCCACAATCTGCTGTCAGCCGTCAGTGGTCTGTCTGACGCAGTCAAAGCCGGCAATGAAATGCTCGAAGATATCGGCGAGGAAGCGCTGGCTTCATAGGCTGACTTCCAACCGGCCCCTTTTGGAAGCGCGCCGATAAAGCCGACTTCGTTCGCTTCGTTCACTGCGCTGGCGGAAGGCGGGCTAGGGTTCACTTCGTTCACCAAGCCCTTTTACCGTAACAAAGCGCAAAACTGTTTGATTTCAATATCTCTTCAACGCCGCCTATACAGGGCAAAGTTTAAGAGGTTTTGATGACACAAAAATTCGCCGCCATTATTCTCGCCGCCGGTAAAGGCACGCGCATGAAATCTGCGCTGCCAAAAGTGCTGCATGAAATTGCCGGCCGTCCGATGCTTGGTCATGCTATGGCCGCAGCGGCTGAGGCCGGGGCGAGCGAAGTTTTGCTCGTCACCGCGCCCGATCAAGATGCGGTGCGCGATTATGCCGATGCGCAAGGCATTAAAACCACCCATGCCATACAGCAAGAGCGGCTAGGCACCGGCGATGCGGTGCGTGCAGCTTTTGACGCTTTCGGAAAGCATGACCGCTTTGTTGTGATGTTTGGTGACACGCCGCTCATGCGCCCTGAGTTATTGCAAGGCTTGGCCGAAAGTCCGGCTGACGTGACCGTATTAGGGTTTGAGCCTGAAGATGCCTCCGCCTATGGCCGCGTCGTGATGCAGGGCGACACGCCGACCGCGATAGTTGAGTTCAAAGATGCCGATGATGCGACCCGTGCCATCACTTTATGCAATGGTGGCGCGATGGGATTATCACGCGCCACACTTGAGAAATATCTGCCGCAGCTGAGTAATGACAATGCGCAAGGCGAGTATTACTTGCCCGATTTTGTCGCGCTGGCGCATGACGGCGGTGATGGCACGGCTCTCGTTATGGCAAATGCCGAAGATACAATGGGTGTCGACAGCCGTGCCGGTCAGGCCAAGGCCGAGGCTTTGATGCAATCCCGTTTGCGCCAGAAATTTCTTGATGCGGGTGTCGGCATGCAAGACCCCGACAGTGTATTTCTCAGTTTTGATACTGAAATTGCCGCCGATGTTGTGCTGGAGCCGCATGTCAAAATAAACACCGGCGTCAGCATCGGGCAGGGCACAATCATCAAAGCTTTCACCCATCTTGAGGGTGTGAGCATTGGCCAAGACGCCCAAATCGGGCCCTATGCCCGTTTGCGGCCGGGCACGAAAGTCGGTGATGAGGCCAAGATCGGTAATTTCGTCGAGACCAAAAAAGCCGATATCGGCAGGGGCGCGAAAGTCAGCCACTTATCTTATATCGGCGATGCCGAATTGGGCATGGATGTGAATATCGGAGCCGGCACAATTACCTGCAATTATGACGGCTATAACAAGCATCTGACCAAAATCGGTGATGGCGCCGTACACCAATATGCCGGCAGACGTCGCCGCGCTGGCC
>RFZE01000167.1 GCA_009920875.1 Alphaproteobacteria bacterium
AGGCCGGTTTCGGCCGCGTCTTTATCGCTCCGGTTTTCGCCACAAAAAGCCATCAAGCCACGCGACCGCTTTCGCTATGGCGCGCCCTGCCGTTATTGCGCGCGGCGCGACAAAGCGGTTTGCGCGCTTATGCGCTGGGCGGCATGAATGAAACGCAATGGCGCCGCTTGGGGGCGGGGGCATGGGCTGACGGTTATGCCGCCATTGGCGCTTTCGAGACATAAGGCCAATTGCCTCGGCAATGCGGAACGGCCTTTACTTTTGTGCTTGGCCATAATAGTCATGATGCAGTTTTGACGAATTTGGATTCCGCCATGCGCTTTTCTTTTCAGGCTCTGCGCCGCTCATTTTTTTCTCTTTTGCTCGTCTCTGTCGTCGCCGCTTGCGGCACGCTGAGCATTGAGGATGACTATCCGCAAACCGACACGACCGCCAGCGAAGAGAGCGGCTCAATATTTGATTTTTTCCGCCGCGAGGCAGGCGGCGATGAGGCCGATAAAGCAGCGCCGGTGCGCACCGTCGCCGCGCCGCACGGCCTTGGTGTCAATGCGCTGCTCTGGCAGGCCAGCCTCGACACATTATCCTTCATGCCGCTCGCCTCAGCTGATCCGCTCGGCGGCGTCATCATTACCGAATGGTATAATGACCCGGCAGCCAATAATGAGCGGGTAAAAATCAATTTGGTGATTAGCGGCAAAGCCCTGCGTGCCGACGCTTTGCGCGTCAGCGTGTTCCGCGAAACCAACCGCCGCGGCCAATGGGTCTCGACAGCGGCATCATCGCGGGCGGCGCGGCAAATGGAAAACATTATTTTGACGCGCGCGCGCGATTTGGCGACGGCACGCCGCGCCGCACAGTAGCCCATTATGAGCGAGCCATCGCGTTCCTATAATCCCGCCGATTATGAGGCATATTGGCAAAAGGCTTGGGAAGAAGAAGCCTGCTTTGCCGCCGGCGCGGCCGATGATGCGCGTCCGAAATATTATGTCTTGGAAATGTTTCCCTATCCGTCGGGGCGCATTCATATGGGCCATGTGCGCAATTATGCCATGGGCGATGTGGTGGCGCGCTTCAAAAAAGCGCAAGGGTTTAATGTGCTGCATCCCATGGGGTGGGACGCTTTCGGTATGCCGGCCGAAAATGCCGCCATGGAAAAAAACTCGCATCCGGCAAAATGGACTTACGACAATATTGAAGCCATGCGCGGACAGCTGAAAAAGCTTGGCCTGTCAATCGATTGGGGGCGCGAATTTGCCACTTGTGACCCGTCATATTACGGCCATGAACAAGCCATGTTTTTGGATTTTTTGGAAGCCGGTCTGGTTGACCGGCGCGAAAGCACGGTCAATTGGGACCCCGTCGACCAAACCGTTTTGGCTAATGAGCAAGTAATCGACGGGAAAGGTTGGCGTTCCGGCGCAGCGGTCGAACAAAAAACCCTGACGCAGTGGTTTTTGCGCATTTCCGGTTTTGCCGATGAGCTGCTGGGCGCCTTGGATGGGCTGACGCGCTGGCCGGAAAAAGTGCGCTTGATGCAGGCCAATTGGATTGGCCGCTCGGAGGGGCTGGAATGTCGTTTCACGCTAAATGAGCCGGTCGGCGATATTGCGGCGCTGGATATTTATACAACGCGCCCCGATACGCTCTATGGCGCAAGTTTTTGTGCCATATCACCGGGCCATCCCTTGGCCATAGAATTGGCAAAAAATAATGCGGCGCTGGCCGCCTTCCGCGCCGAATGTGCGCAACGCGGCACCTCTGAAGCCGATATTGAAGCGGGGGAGAAGCTCGGCTTTGACACCGGGTTGACGGCGCAGCACCCGCTAGATGCGGATTGGCATTTGCCGATCTATGTCGCCAATTTTGTGCTGATGGGCTATGGCACGGGGGCAATATTTGCCTGTCCGGCGCATGACCAGCGCGATTTGGATTTTGCCTTAAAATATGATTTGCCGGTAACCACGGTTGTGCGCCCCAAAGATGAGAGCGATTTTACCGTCACCGATAGCGCCTATACGGGCGACGGGGTGATGGTCAATTCGGCGGCGCTTGACGGCCTCAGCCCCCAAGCGGCGCGGGAAAAAATCATTGCACAATTTGAGGCCCAGGGGCGCGGCCAAAGGCGGGTCAATTTTCGTTTGCGCGATTGGGGCATTTCGCGGCAACGCTATTGGGGGTGTCCGATTCCGATTATTTTATGCGACACATGCGGCGCCGTGCCGGTACCGCGCGCCGATTTGCCGGTGACGCTGCCGGAAGATGTCAGCTTTGATAGGCCGGGCAATCCGTTGGCGCATCACCCGACATGGAAACATGTCGCCTGCCCGACATGCGGCGGCGCAGCGCAGCGCGAAACCGATACATTCGACACATTTGTCGATTCAAGCTGGTATTTTGCGCGCTTTACCGAACTGACCGATGACACCCCGACGCGCGCTACAGCGGTCAATCATTGGCTGC
>RFZE01000168.1 GCA_009920875.1 Alphaproteobacteria bacterium
CCCAAGCTAAAGCAGACAGTCGTGGCATGGAGTTTCTCACCCATCCGGCTTTGGCGCTGCATTATACGGACGCGCAGCGTCTATTTATCGACAATAATCTTCTGGTCTGTGCCGGCGCGTCAACGCCGCGCGCCGTTAAATCACTGGTCAAGCAGCTTAATCAAGGTCCATAAGCCGACGCATCATGGCAATCGGCCCGCGTAATAAATAGAGCGGCAGCGGCATGGACGCATTTTCAATGGTGATGCTGGTCAAAGCCGGTGGCGCCAAACCGTCCGGCGCAGCAACAAAACGAGCGCGCAATTGGCGGTCGGCAAAAAGCCCGACCAGCCATGGTGTGATATGTTCCACCTCCAGCTCATATTGGGTGTTTTGATATTTTGTCTTGAGCCGCGAGCCGGGACGCAAAGCCATGGCCCCTTGTGGCGGCACGCGCATATCAATTTGCGCCGGTCCACGCGGCACATTGGCCTGACTGTTTGAGACGGCCAGCTTGGCCGGCACTTCCACATTGACCGGCACGGGTATAAGAAAACTCAAGGCCAGCAAGATGACAAATGCGAAGCGGGTCAGATATTTACCGAGACCGCCGCGTTTGGCGCCGCGCCCATGCACACCGGCATCGAGCGCATCAACCGTATAGGCCGCCGCCTCGGCCAATTGGTCGAGCATAATGCGTATCGGTTGCGCCCAAGGCACGGCGCGCAACAGCACAATACCACCTCGCAATTTGCCGTCTTGCCCACGCAGCGGCACATAAAGACCCGATTTCGGCAGATTCTCAGGCCAATTACCCATGCTGTTTTCCATATCAACCATGGGCGGCGTGATTTGCGTATTGCCATAGCCGGTTTTATTGAGCCACTTACCCAAAGCGCGCCCCCAGGCGAGAATCGGCTTGGTATCTTTGCTTTTGATAATGCCGGAAATGGTGACGTCATAAACTTTGCCGCGCCGACTGCAGGTCCAAAATATCGCGCAATCATAGGGGGCAAAGCGGTTCAGCCGATTGACCACAAGCCGCGCCAAATGCGGCTGACCGGGGACACGGCGAAATTCATGCTCCAGCAAAAACAAACCGGCCAAAGCGCGCATGCCGACATTGTCGTGCTTTTGCGAGCGCGCATAGGCAGCTTCAATGCCGGGATGGTCCTCGGCCGGTTGGTCTGGTGGGCTATCCTGCGACATGGGAATGTCACGCTTTCCCAAAAAATTTTGCAGCGGTCATGGTCATTTCCTGCAATTATTGTAAAGTGATAATAAGATTCGGTATAGGGCAAATGCAATTTGCCCCCATGCCATTGTGGTTGCTTAAAGAGTTCGGGGAGACAGTTTGATGGCTGATGAAGAAAGCGAAATTCGGCGCATGGCCGAAATTGCCGATGCCATCAACGCTATTTTGGATGCCGATCCGGTCGGCGATACGCCGGCACAGGGCGCACCAATGGCGCGCGGTGAAGCGGCCACTTCCGAAAACACGTCAACAGAAACGGTCGACGCGACCGATGACATGCCCGATGACAGCTTAGCCGCCAATGACGCAAATGACGCCATTGCGCCGGACGCAGCAATCATTGACGGCAATGGCGATCATCATGTTGCCGATGATCTCGACGCTGCAATTGCTGCTGAATTGGGACGCGACGGAGATGATGCGGCAGACGGCCATTTCGGGCCGGTGCCTGATATTGACTTTGGCACTGACGCGCCGACCAATAATGAAATTGGCCGCGAAGTGCGCGCCGACAGCCAGTTGGCCGATTTATCTTTGCGCATGCAGGACACGCTGGCCGAAATCCGCACCGGCAATATTATTCACGGGGCAGACAATCAAGATATGCTGGCGCAAATGACGGCAGCCCGCGACGCGGTGGTCGCCGCCATGCGCGCCCAAATTGAGCAATTGAACCAAGAAACCGCCGAGCGTAAAGCCGCCATTAGCGAACATTTGCAGCAATTGGAAAGCCAAAACAGCCTATTGCGCGATGAAATGGAAATCAAAATCCTGCAATTCGAAGATGAATTAAAGCAAATTCAACAAAAATACTTTGAAAATGCCGTCACCGATAGCGACCGCCTTGACCGTTATCGCGAATTTCTTAAATATTTGCTGACAGAGCGCGGCACTAAGATTGATTAATATTACTATTATTTGACCTAAGCGGCGAATTAGGGCAATTATGCGCTATGAGCAATGCCTTGCGCCATACGGAACGCGTCGCAGCCGCCTTGGCGGCGCGCATATTACATGGGGATTGGCCGGAAAACCATAAATTCCCCGCCGATACCGATTTATGTCACGCGTTTTCTGTCTCGCGCACCGTGATACGCGAGGCTCTCCGCCTGTTGCGTGGCAAAGGCCTCATTGAGGCGGCACCAAGGCGCGGGACTCATGTTGCGGCGCGGCAAAATTGGGCTTTATGGGATAAGGATGTGCTGCATTGGCTGGCGTCAAGCGC
>RFZE01000169.1 GCA_009920875.1 Alphaproteobacteria bacterium
GCCGATTGACAATGCTGCCACGCTTTACCGCCGGTCGGTCGGCGATCTGCTTCGCCCAACGATTGAGGTTCTTATATTCCTGCACTTGCAAGAACTCTGCGGAATCATACAACAGCCCGGACGCCAACGCGCCATACCACGGCCATGTCGCCATATCGGCAATGGTGTAATCTTTGCCGGCGAGATAGTCATGTTCGGCCAAATGGCGGTCCAACACATCCATTTGTCGCTTCACTTCCATGGCAAAACGGTTAATCGGATATTCCATTTTTGACGGCGCATAGGCGTAAAAATGCCCGAAACCGCCGCCCAAATAAGGGGCTGAACCCATTTGCCAAAACAGCCAGTTAAAGGTCTCGGCGCGTGGCTGCCCGTCATGCGGCAAAAAAGCGTCAAATTTCTCAGCCAAATGCACCAGCATGGAGGCGCTTTCAAACAACCGCACCGGCTGTTTGCCGCTTCTGTCCATCATGGCGGGAATTTTTGAATTGGGATTGATATCAACAAAGCCGGAACCGAATTGGTCGCCTTCACCAATATTGATGAGCCAGGCATCATATTCGGCGCCCTCATGGCCAAGTGCCAAAAGCTCTTCCAACATCACCGTCACTTTCACCCCATTGGGCGTGCCCAGTGAATAAAGCTGATAAGGGTGTTCGCCTATCGGCAATTCTTTATCATGCGTCGCACCGGCAATCGGGCGGTTAATATTGGCAAAACGGCCGCCGCTTTCGGCGTCCCATTCCCAGATTTTTGGTGGTACATATTCGGTTTCGCTCATCGCTGTCTCCTCTTTTGCCTGAAGCTTACAAGCTTAAAACGTCGAGGCAAGCGGAAATGGCGCTAAGTTTTCGGTTGAATGAAAACACCGGTCATGGAGGTGACCGGCTTCATCTCATCATCTTGCCAAAGCTGGCAAAACACGGTGCTGGTGCGCCGCCCGACTTTCAACACACGCGCCTCAGCATGGCACGCCAAAGCACGCGCGCTGCGCAAATATTGCACCGTGACATTGACCGGCAAAGGTATGGCAGCGCGACCTGCTTCAATGCTGTCGACTTGCTGAATGGCTGCCTGTTCGCGTGTCAATTGCAAAATCGCGGTGATTTCCAAAAAGCTGGCGAGGCTGCCGCCATGCAAAGCGGGTAATTGCGCATTGCCGATATGATTTTCATGAAACGGCATGGTGCAGAACAGCCGACCGTCATCATCGAGTTGTGCGGTGACACCCAGCTTGCTCGCATAGGGCATGGCGGCCAGCACATTATCTATCAAATCCAAATCACCCATCTTCTTGCGCCTTGAAAGGGCTGCCCAAAATATCGGGCACGGAATCATTCGCCGCCAGCATGAAAGTGCCGGTGCCGACAGCAATCGGTTTTGCCGGATCATCGTTAAACGCTTGCGCATTGAAAAAAGCGATACGCTCGGTCAGGCGATAAATATGCGCCGTGCAATAGAGGTTTTTGCGTGGCGCGGCAGGGCGCATATAATCGACCCGCAAATCAACCGTGGCGACAGAGAATTTATGCTCAGTCGCCAGCACAGATGCCCCACCCGCCGTTTCGTCAATCATTGCGGTGACAACGCCGCCATGCAGCACATCGGTCTCGGCATTGCCGACCAAGCTTTGATGCCATTTTAAACCTGTGCATATGCGCTTATCACCAAAGCCCATATAGACGAGGCCGATATTTTGTCCCATCGGGCTGCGGCTGTCTTGAAACACCGGCGCAATGTCGATGCCCGGCAGCGCGGGGAAAACAAGATCTGAATCAGACATGTCGGCAAAATAACCGAAATCAGGCCAATGGCAACAATTCCTGCGCCATTGCCGTCAGGATTTATCGCTCGGCTCAGCCTTGCCTGGCGCGGCGGCGCGCCAGCATATCGTCAAACCGTGATTCCTCAATAACCGTGCCGTCTTTGGCCAAACTTTCGGCAAGTGAATTATCAATGGCTTTCAGTTTGAACAGCACCAGCGCGCCCTCAGGGCCACCGCGCTCCATGTGCACATCGCCCGGCTCTTTATGGGCATAATCACCAGCTTTGCGGATTTTTGTCGACAATTCTTCGCCGGTTTCAGCGTCAACATCGATAACGTGCAATTCACCGGCCAATACGACGGATGTCGTCTCCGCCGTATGGCGGTGAAAATGGCAATAGCTATTGGGTGCCCAGCGATACAGCAAATCGACATGACCGTCATCGCGAATGCTCAACAGCGCCGCTTCATAATCGATCGGATAGTCAAAACTGTCATCACCGACAAAGCGCCGCCATTTCAAATTTTCATCATCAAATAAATTCATGATCCACCCCAAAAGTGAAATAACTTCATTTAACACTAGTGAAAATGGCGGCGCAGCGCAAGACATGAGCCAGCACGATGGTTTTAAGGGGCTGGCGGGACTGCGCCATCATCGGGCATTG
>RFZE01000170.1 GCA_009920875.1 Alphaproteobacteria bacterium
CAATGTTGGGTGAAATGGGTTTCGTTCGACACGAAACAAGGAGTGCTGATTTGATTGCGCGCGGTGCGACACGCGTTTTGTCCCTTTCGAGGGAAAACTTCGACAAGCTTGAAGCAAATCGTGACCCGGCAATCGACGCGCTACTTCAGCTTGTATCAATAACACTGTCAGATAGAATAATTTCTGCAAATCGAACGATAGCGGAACTTCAGGCCTAAATATTTGCCGTTGCCTCGACGTTACGGCCGTGTTTCTGGCGGGAAATGCGGTAGCGCCGCATCATGGCAAATGCTGAGAGGTATAATATTGCTTCCAGCGGCGCTGCAAAGAGCACCAAATCAATCAGCACTTCCGGTTCAACATCTTCGGGCTTCGCGTTGCGCGGCAAATTGATCAACGATAGCACTGCGCCCGCCAGCATAATGCCGAGACCGGTAACCATCTTTCCTGCAAAGCCGCGCGCAGCAAAAATGATGCCCTCACTGCGCCGCGCTGTGTCAACGGCAGTATCTTCGACAACGTCAGCCATCATCGAGCCGAACATTATACCAAATACAATAACAAAAATTAGATTAGTGAAATTGTGGGCCAATATCATTGGAAACAGCATCGGGTCGCCGTTTTCAGGCAGCACTTCAAGCAATCGTGCAATTAGAAGCGACGGGCCCCATAATAAGATAAAGATGAAAGTGCCTAAGGCCGCGCGGCGCTTGTCAAATTTTCCGCTCAACCGGCGCGCAACCGGCACGGCACAAATGGCTGCGACGGCTTGCAGCATGGTGATGATGGCCAATTGTGCCGGCACCAACCCCCAAAAAAAGGTTGAAAAGTAAATGCTCAACGCGGCGGTGAAGCCTGATGCCGTGCCGAAGAATATCGATGCCAAAAACAGGGCCATAAAATTATTATTTTTCATGACATCCATCACTTCTTTAACAACTCGACGAGGCGAAAGAATATTTTTTTCGGGCGGCGTATGCAGATAGGGAATGGTTTTATGCGTGCCAAGTGAGGAGGCTAACATGCCGACAAACATCAAGCATGCTGCCGCAATGCCATATTGCCCATATCCTTGCGCCTGAAGGATACCGTTACTTCCGTCTTCGGCCTGGAAGAAAAACGTATACCCTAAGAAGGCCATCCCAATTCCGCCAAGCCAGCCGAACATGAAGCGAAGGCCCATCAAACCGGTTCTCTTATCATAGTCGGTTGTGAGCTCGGAAATTAGAGCGGTGTTTGGAACCTCGAAAAAGGTCAAAAAAATTCGGATTGATACAGCCGTGACGACAAGAAATCCGAACATGTAGCCTTGAGATTGGAAAATGAACTCAGGCGGGTTCCACATAAGCGCATAACTAAGGCATATCGGAATAATCGAAAAGTACATGAATGGATGTCGCCTACCCCATTTAGAGCGCCAATTATCCGAGATATAGCCAATCAGTGGGTCGGTAATAGCGTCAACTACGATAGCAACGGTTAGAGCAAGGCTTGTGAGTACTGGCGAGAGGCCAAGTACCTGAGAATAAAAGATCAATAAAAAATAGCTAAAGCCATTGTCTTTAATGCCGTATGGAG
This sequence comes from Alphaproteobacteria bacterium, assembly GCA_009920875.1. GTDB lineage: Bacteria > Pseudomonadota > Alphaproteobacteria > RS24 > RS24 > UBA8337. The sequence continues at coordinate 1,579 of RFZE01000170.1, forward strand.
CGGCACCAATTCCGTAAAAAAACTTTATGCTATTATCTAATTTGGGATTGCTCATGAAATTCTTTCTCGATCGGCGATCAGCATTAACTATTTGATGCCTTATTGCAATTGCCGGAGCCAAGATTAAAATAATGCTTCTAAAGGGGGATAGATTATGGCTGATGAACTTGCCGAAGCACTTTCATCCGGAGATCTGCAATCATTTTCGGATGCGGTTAACTTTGCGGCCCACATTGGCATCGAGTTGGTCGCAGCTGAAAAAAACCGTGTAGAAGGAAGGCTGCCCGTAAGAAAGGAATTGACCAACCATCTCCCAAATGTCCATGGCGGCGCCATAATGTCCTTTGCTGACGCAATGGGTGCGATTGGTGCACACCTAAACACGCCCAAGGGCGCTGCGGGCACCACGACCATTGAAAGCAAGACGAATTTTATTAAGCCAGCAATGGAGGGAGACACGCTGCATGCTGTCTGCACCCCACTTTCCACTGGTCGGCGTCTCTCAGTTTGGCAGACTGAAATTACCCGTGACGATGGAAAGCGCGTAGCCGTGGTCACGCAAACCCAAATTTATCTGTAACCTTCTGTAAAAATTAAATAATCAAATTCGTGAAATTTATTCATATTTAGTTGCTGTGGATAAATTCTGCCTTATAATCCAAGGGTTCTCTGCATATTTGGGGGAACGCTTATTTAGGTGTATTGCGTGTCTCGAAAAAGTGTCAAAACTCCGCTGATTTATGCGCTTGAGCCTCGGCTCTTGTTTGACGGCGATTTGGGGGCTGATGTTGCCTCTGCAATTGTCTATCGGGATGGCAATAATGATGCTGATGTTCAAGAAGCACCCGCTGTA
>RFZE01000018.1 GCA_009920875.1 Alphaproteobacteria bacterium
GGGGCGCATATCGTTCGACGCCATGACCTCGCCTTCCTCATCATCGGTCGTGGTCTGGCTGCCAAAAGCCACCACCACCTCATAGCTTTTGCCGGCGTCTTGCATATAGGAAACGGTTTTGGTCGCCTCGCCCAGGGCAATCGGCAATATGCCGCTGGCCAAAGGGTCGAGCGTGCCGGCGTGACCGGCTTTTTGCGCGTCAAACAGGCGGCGGATTTTGCCGACGGCTTGCGTCGAGCCCATTTCCAAAGGCTTGTCAAAATTGACCCAGCCCGACAGGGCGCGGCCTTTTTTGCGACGCATTTTGGTTTCGGCCATTAGCCGTCCTCATCAACAGGCAAATCGCGCGTCACATCATCAGAGGCCAAAAGCGCGTCCATTTGCGCGGCACGGTCAAAACTGTCATCGACGCGAAATTTGAAATCGGGGACATATTTCAAATGCAAGCCGCTCAAAACCGGTTTTTTCAAACGCGGCACTTCGGCATTGAGCAGGGTGACAATGGCATCGGCATTGTCACCGCCAAGCGGCATGATAAAGGCGGTGGCTTTGCGTAAATCGGGGCTCACTTGCACCTGCGTCACCGTCAAGGTGGCGCGCTTTAAGATTTTCGGTTCGAAATCAAAGCGGTGCAGCACATCGCTCAAGCGCTGGCGCAAAACCTCACCGACACGCAATTGCCGCTGGCTGATTTGTTTACCGTCTCTCGGTTTGCTCATCGGGCTTACTCATGGTTTGAAAGCCTGCGCGCTAAAAGGCTTTAATCATCCAATGTGCGGGCCACTTCTTCGACTTCATAACATTCGATAATGTCATCGGCTTTCAAATCGCCGTAATTTTCAAACGCCATGCCGCATTCTTGTCCCGACGGCACTTCTTTCACTTCGTCTTTGAAGCGGCGCAAAGAAGACAGCTCACCTTCATGAATGACAATATCGTCACGAATGAGGCGCACTTTGGCACCGCGGCGCACCATGCCCTCTTCAATCAAACAACCGGCCGCTTTGTCGCCCTTGCCGACGGCAAACACTTCCAGCACTTTGGCTTTGCCAAGCGCGGTTTCGCGCAAGTCGGGCGACAACATGCCGGCCATAGCGGCTTTCAAATCATCGACCAAATCATAAATCACATTGTAATAGCGAATTTCAATACCCGCCGCTTCGGCCGCTTGGCGCGCTTGCCCATTGGCGCGCACATTAAAGCCCATCACCACCGCATTGGAAGCGCCGGCCAAAGTGACATCGCTTTCGGTAATGCCGCCGACACCGGTATGCACGACACGCGCCGAGACTTCATCATTACCCAATTTTTCTGCCGCTTGTGCAATCGCTTCGACCGAGCCTTGCACATCGCCTTTGACGACCAGTGCCATTTCGGCTTTTTCGGCCGATTGCAATTGGTTCATCATTTGGTCAAGCGAGGCGGCGCGCGGGCCGGCCGTCGTCGCCTGTTCGCGCGCTTTGCGGGCGCGATAATCGGCCACTTCGCGCGCGCGCGCTTCATTTTCAACAACTGTCAATAATTCACCGGCACCGGGCGCGCCGCCGGCCCCCAATACTTCAACCGGCATGGCCGGTCCGGCCGATTTAACCTGCGCGCCCAAATCATTGACGAGCGCGCGCACGCGGCCCGATTCTTGGCCGACAACAAACACATCACCGACATTGAGCGTGCCGCGCTGCACCAATATGGTGGCCACGGCACCGCGCCCCTTATCGAGCTTGGCTTCAATAACAATGCCCTCCGCATCGCGCGCGGCATTGGCTTTCAGTTCCATCAGTTCAGCTTGCAGCGCGACCGCTTCCAGCAAATTTTCGAGCCCGTCACCGGTCTGCGCCGAAACCTCAATCATTTGCGTATCGCCGCCCATATCTTCGGAAATAATCTCATGGGTCAGCAGATCATTTTTGACCCGCGTCGCATCGGCTTCCGGCTTATCCATTTTATTAATCGCGACAATGATCGGCGCTTGTGCCGCTTTGGCATGATTAATCGCCTCAACGGTTTGCGGCATCACCCCGTCATCACCGGCGACCACCAAAATTACAATATCGGTGACTTTGGCACCGCGCGCGCGCATGGCGGTAAAAGCGGCATGGCCCGGCGTATCGATAAAGGTGATGGTATCGCCACTGGCGGTTTCGGTTTGATAGGCCCCGATATGCTGGGTGATGCCCCCGGCTTCGCCATCAGCCACTTTGGCTTTGCGGAGCGCGTCCAAAAGCGAGGTTTTGCCATGGTCAACATGGCCCATCACCGTCACCACCGGCGGACGGGCGGTTTTATCGCCCTCATCATCATCGGCGGTGACAATCGCATCTTCAACATCGCTTTCCGAGACGCGGCGCACCTTATGGCCCAAATCCTCGGCAACAATTTGTGCCGTATCGGCGTCAATCACATCATTAATCTGCGCCATCACGCCTTGGCTCATCAATACTTTAATGACATCGACAGCGCGCTCGGCCATGCGATTGGCCAATTCTTGAATGGTAATCGTGTCGGGCAATTGCACGGTGCGCGATACTTTCTCGCCGCTATCGGCACTGCTCGCTTGACGCTTTTCGCGTTCGCGGCGTCGCCGCATGGAGGCCAGAGAGCGCACGCGCTCTTCATCATTCAGCGCATCATTAATGGTCAGCTTGCCGGCGCGGCGACGGCGTTCGCCACCGCGCTTATCGGCGGTCGGGCGTTTTTTCTCTTCTTGGCGGCGCTTTTCGTCTTCCGGGGCGCGACGCACTGCCGGTTTGGCCGAGCGGTCGGCACTCGGGGCCGCATCATTTGTCGGTTCGGCTTTGGCCTTGCGGGTTTTTTCTTGAGCGCGGCGCGCATCTTCGGCTTCGCGTTGGGCTTTTTCTTCAGCGCGACGCGCATCTTCCTCAGCGCGGCGCTTGGTGTCAATCTCCGCTTGTTTGGCTTCCTCAACGGCGCGGGTTTTGGCTTCGGCGACCGCTGCCAAACGCTTTTCTTGCTCGGCTTTTGACAGGCCATCGGGCATTTGCGGCGGCGCTTCAGGCGCATCCGGGGCCGCCGCCGGCGCTTCAACGGCAACCGCATCAGCACTTTCCTGCCCCGGTTTGACAATGCGCTTGCGGCGTTTTTCGACCAATACGGATTTTGAGCGGCCATGCGAAAAGCTTTGGCGCACTTGCCCGCTTTCGACAGTACGCTTTAAAGACAGGGTTTTTGACTTGCCGCCATCTTCTTTTTGGCCTTCATCGCCGGTTTCTGCGTCGCTCATTCACTCATTCTCCCATCAATGTCGCCCTTATAGGCGGCAAGCCGCCCGGCTTCACGGTCAATACGCGCGGCCCAGCCAACATCGGTCAGCCCTGCATGTATCACATTTTCCTGACCTAAGGCCATGCCCAATTCATCACCGCTCAATTGGCTGCACAGCGCAATATTCATGGCCAGCGCCTTTTGCGCCAATTTGCGTCTGCCGTCCTCAGCCCCGTCATGCGCGGCCAATAAAAGCGTTATCGACTTGGCTTTCAGCGCCGCTTCGGTTTTCGCAAACCCATTGACCAAGACACCGGCTTTGCGCGCCAAAGATATCAGAGCGGCAAGATTTTGCCGCATCAGGCTTTCCACACGCATGGCCAAATCCTGCGGTGCATTCATCTCCGGCAAGGCTGCCAATTGCGCCACAAGGGCTTGGCTATTGACCAGCCAAACATCATCTTGGCCAGGCAAATGCTGCGCCAAATCAGGGGTCAAAACACCGCGCGTGCCGTCTGCCGCATCGGGCGCATGAACAAAGCGCAGCATATTGGCGGCCGCATCTTCTTTGCCGCTAATATGACATTGCCTGAGAGCCTCTGACTGTCGCGCTTTGGAATGTGCCATCATCACGGGTTCGTTCGCTCACCATTATTCTGCGACGGGGTCAGCCGATGCGTCACTTTGGGGCGCATTTTCAGCCGTCTCGGGCGCCGCGTCACCGTCACCGGCTTCTTCCGCCGCCGCTGCCGCCGCTTCTTCTGCCGCGCGCGCCGCTTCTTCGGCGCGTTGCTGGTCCAGTTCTTCTTGCGTAATCCAGCCCGCCTCAACACGCGCTGCCATAATCATGTTTTCGGCCTCTTCCGCATTAATGTCGAAACCGTCCAAAATGCCCTCTTGGCGCACCCGGCGGCGTTCCACCGTTTCAAACCAACCGGTCAAATCATCGGTCACACAACCGGCAAAATCTTCCAAGGACTTAATGTCATTTTCACCCAAACGCACCAACATAGCCGGGGTCAGGCCTTCCATCGCCGCCAAATCATCGCCGACGCCCATTTCTTTGCGCTGCGCATCGAGCTTTTCATTTTCGCGGTCAAGATGGTCGCGGGCACGATTTTGGATTTCCTGAGCCGTATCCTCGTCAAAACCTTCAATATAGGTAATTTCCTCGACCGGCACATAAGCCACTTCTTCAACCGTGGCAAAACCTTCCGAAGCCAAAAGCTGGGCAATCATTTCATCGACATCCAGCGCTTCCATGAACAGACCGGTGCGCTCGACAAATTCGGTTTGACGACGCTCGCTCTCTTGCGCTTCGGTCATAATATCAATGTCCCAACCGGTCAGTTGCGAAGCGAGCCGCACATTTTGCCCGCGGCGACCAATGGCCAAGCTCAATTGCTCATCGGGCACCACCACTTCAATGCGCTGCACATCTTCGTCCAAAACCACTTTGGTCACTTCTGCCGGGGCCAACGCATTGACGATGAAAGCGGCCGGGTCAGGCGACCATGGAATAATATCAACTTTTTCGCCCTGCAATTCATTGACCACGGCCTGCACGCGACTGCCGCGCATACCGACGCAAGCGCCGACAGGATCAATGCCCGGATCGTTGGAAATCACGCCGATTTTGGCGCGGCTGCCCGGGTCGCGTGCCACCGCACGCACTTCAATCACGCCATCATAAATTTCCGGCACTTCCTGCATAAACAATTTCGACATAAAAGCCGGGTCGGTGCGCGATAAAATAACCTGTGGGCCGCGCTGCTCGCGCCGCACATTTTGAATATAAGCGCGAATACGGTCGCCGGGGCGAAACACTTCGCGCGGAATGAGATTGTCGCGCCGCACTACCGCTTCACTGCGCCCCAAATCGAGCACCGCATTGCCATATTCAACGCGCTTGACGACGCCATTGATAATCTCGCCGACGCGGTCTTTAAATTCTTCATATTGACGCTCGCGCTCGGCCTCGCGCACACGCTGCACAATCACTTGCTTGGCCGCTTGCGTGGCAATACGGCCAAACTCGACCGGCGGCAATTCATCAATCACCTCATCGCCCAGCGCAGCATCCGGATTGTCGCGCTGCGCAATAGCCAGCGATATTTCCGTATCGTCATTTTCGACCAGCTCGACCACCGTCACCACGCGCAGCAATTTGGTCTCGCCGGTTTTCGGGTCAATATCGACGCGAATATCATTTTCCTGCCCATAGCGCGCTTTCGCCGCTTTTTGAATGGCATCGGCCATAGCCGACAGGACAATATCCATTTCAATGCCTTTTTCGCGCGCCGCCACCGCATCAGCGATTTGCAGCAATTCCAGCTTATTTGCACTAATTCCACTGGCCATTTTCATCTCCTAAAATTGGCAGGGGCATATGTGCCCCGTCAGTTAAACCCTATTTTCCTTTGGCCGCTTTCAAGCTGGCCTTTAATTCCGCCTCATCGGGCACCAAACGTGCCTCGGCAATATCGGCCATGGCAAAACCCAAAATTTGTGGCGCCTCATAGCCGTCAAGCACCACTTTCAAACGCGCTTCGCCATCCATAAACCCGTCCAGCATACCGCGAAACCGGCGCTGCCCGTCAAAAGCGGTTTTCAAACCCAGCTTGGCCTCATGGCCCGCCCAACGCTCAAAATCGACGGGCCGTGTCAAGGGCCGCGCCACACCGGGTGACGATACTTCCAGCGCATAAGCACCGGCAATCGGGTTTTCGACATCCAACACATCGGATACGGCATGGCTGATGGCTTCGCATTCATCAATGGTCAGGCCGAAATCATCATTTTCAGCCATGATTTGCAGCGCCATTTTGCCTTCATCGCCGCTTATGCGAATGCGCAAAAGCTGAAAGCCCAACCCCTCGACCAGCGGCTGCACCAGTTCGAGAAACGGGCGCGCCGGACCGGGCGCGATAAGATGCGCGCTGGCTGGCGCATGGCGAGCCGTGGCAAGCGCGTCAGCGCCCTCATTGCCGGCTATGTTTGCTTCCTCATGCATGAGCAATACATCCATCCTATCCTTTCCCACTGCTTTGGCGTGCCTTGCCAATCGGCAAGAAAAAAAGCGGGGGCCGGAGGGCCATCCCACTTTTTTGAAAAGCAGCTTTGATTTACGAGGTAATATAGCGATTTAAGGCAGCGGCGCAAGCCTTTCCGTCAGCTTTTGATAAAGCGCAAATAGCTGGCTTTGCGCCCCGCCGCCAGCGCCTTGGCTTCATAGCGCGTGCCCGGCCAATCGGGCGGCGGTCGGCGCCAATCATCGGCGCTACTGACCGGCCAGTCAAAGCCGCCATGGCGCGCCAGCTGAACCAACGACCAGTCAATATATTCGGCAATATCGCTGGCCAGAAAAAACATGCCATCAGGGCGCAAGACACGGTGAATGGCCGCAAGGTTTTCGGCGCTCACAAAACGCCTTTTATGATGGCGGGTTTTCGGCCATGGGTCGGGATAAAGCAAATAAACCGCTTCCAAACTCTCATCGGGCAGCGCATCCAAGAGATTGCGCGCATCATCTTGATAAACGGCAATATTGTCGCGCCCCTCATCGGCGATGACGGTCAATAATTTGGCCACACCATTGATAAACGGCTCGCAGCCGATAAAGCCGCAATCGGGATTTTGCGCCGCGCGCGCAGCCAAATGCTCACCGCCGCCAAAGCCGATTTCCAACTTATAAGACGAAAATGGCTTGTCAAACCAAGCCTGCGGCGGCGCAGATGCGGTCAAATCGGGGCTCACTTGCGGCAGCAAATCAGCCACCAAACGGGCTTGTTTCTTGTGCAGGCGATGGCCTTGGCGACGGCCATAAATCAGCCGCCGATTGATTTTTTCATCTGACGGAGCTTTTGTCGGTTCTTTTGTCGGGGTTTTGGCCATTCACGCCTTACAGCGCCGCCTTGATGGCGTCAGCCAAATCAGTGCGTTCCCAACTAAAGCTGCCATCCTCGTCCGGGGTACGGCCGAAATGACCATAGGCCGCCGTGCGCGCATAAATCGGTTTATTGAGACCCAAATGTTCGCGAATGCCGCGCGGGCTCAAATCCATCACCGCACCCAAAGCTTTTTCGAGCGCCGCCGCATCGACAGCGCCCGTGCCATGCATATCGACATAAATCGACAGGGGCTGCGAGACACCAATGGCATAAGAAAGCTGAATCGTGCAGCGCTCGGCCAGGCCGGCCGCAACGACATTTTTCGCCAAATAGCGCGACGCATATGCGGCAGAGCGGTCTACTTTGGTCGGGTCCTTGCCCGAAAATGCGCCGCCGCCATGCGGCGCGGCGCCACCATAAGTATCGACAATGATTTTGCGACCGGTCAGGCCGGCATCGCCATCAGGCCCACCGATAACGAAAGTGCCGGTCGGGTTGACGTAAAACGCCTCTTCGGGGCACATCCACCCGTCAGGCAAGACATTTTCAACAAAGGGACGCACCAAGGCGCGCACATCGTCTTGGCTCAAACCCTCATCATGTTGGGTCGACACAACCACGGAAGTGGCGCGCACCGGCTTGCCATTTTCATACGCCAAGCTGACTTGGCTTTTGCTGTCCGGCCCAAAGCCCTGAACCGCGCCCGATTTACGCGCCGCCGCCATATCGGCGAGAATTTTATGCGAAAAAGCAATCGGTGCCGGCATCAGCTCTTCGGTCTCGCGACAGGCATAGCCAAACATAATGCCCTGATCACCTGCCCCTTCATCCTTATTGCCGCCATCGCCGTCAACGCCTTGCGCAATATGCGCCGATTGTCCGTGCACGCGCACCATCACTTCAGCATTTTGCCAGTGAAAGCCGTCTTGCTCATAGCCAATATCTTTGACCGCAGCGCGCGCCAAGGCTTCCATTTCTTGATCAGAAACCAAACCGGCCGGGCGCACTTCGCCGGCCATGACAATCAAATTAGTGGTGGTTAGGGTTTCAACCGCAACACGCGCTTGCGCGTCGCGGTCCAGAAACGCATCCAAAATCGTGTCGGAAATACGGTCACATACTTTATCGGGATGACCCTCGGAAACCGATTCCGAGGTAAAAACATAATCTGACATTTGAGCCCCTTTTTATCGTCGGCCTTTCTTAGGCAAATCAGCCCGTTTCGGTCAAGGGGAATATTACCGCTCACCCTTTCGGGGCGCCGGTAACGCGGGCAATATCATTGACCATGGCAAGCAAGCGGCGGCGCATTTTATCATCATCAATGCGCAAAAAAGCCTGATTGAGTTCAACGCCTGCCCCGCTTGACATAAATTCCATAAGCGGCGAGACGGGCGGATTATCCTGCATGCCGTCACCCACCCCATTGCTCGCAGCGCGCGCCTCATTCTCATCAATGCCGTCATAAAAATAACCGTCGGGCACGCACAAAGCTTGCGCCAGTTCAAACAATCGGCTGGCCGAAATGCGGTTGAGGCCTTTTTCATATTTCTGCACTTGTTGAAACGTGACCCCCAATTTGCCGCTTAAAACCTCTTGGCTCATATTCAACATCAAACGCCGCATGCGCACGCGCGCACCAATATAAGCGTCTAAAGTCCGTTCTTTTTTGCGTGGCACAATGTCTCTCCCTTATTCTTATTATTGCCCCAACTATGCGCCAGCCAAGCGGTCAGGGCAACCGACTTTCACCGCCTCCATAGCGCCTTGCCCACACTAAAATAATCCCGCCGACCCAGATAAGCCAAAATAACAAATCGCCATAACGGGCATAAAAACCTGCCGGTAAAGGCGGCGGCAAGGGCAATGAAAACACTCCGGCCTCGGCCAAGGGCAAACGGTCGAGCTGGCGTCCGCGCGCGTCAAATGCGGCTGACATGCCTGTATTGGCGGCGCGCAAAAGCGGCACGCCCTGCTCAATGGCGCGCAGGCGCGCCTGCGCCAAATGCTGATAGGGCCCGAAACTGGTGCCGAACCAACCATCATTGGTCAGATTGACAAAGGCGGCAGGCCGCGGCCCGCCCTGCGCCAAGCCGGGAAACACCGCCTCATAACATATAAGCGGCGCGAGAAGCGGCAAGCGGGCCGCACGCAAGCGCGCCGCCGGCGGACCGGCCGCATAACCACCGCGCAGGCGCGCCAATTGCTGCAGGCCAATGGCTTCGAGAAAAGACTGGAATGGCAAATATTCGCCAAACGGCACCAAATGATGCTTGTCACTGCGCGCCAATAAGAGGCCGTCACCCGACCACAACATGGCACTGTTGAAATAGCGCGTGCCGGTAATGCCAATGTCGCGGCGAATGGCACCGGTCAACAAATAAGGCGGATGGCCGGCATCGCCGGCAGGCAGGGCGGCGGCCAGCCTTTCGGCAAAACCCGAGCCTTCATCAATCAAGGCCGGTATGGCTGTTTCAGGCCAAATAATGAGGTCGGTATCGGGGGCATATTGCAGGCCGAGCGCCGTCATTTTGAAGGTTTTCTCAATATGGCGGTCGCGCAAATCGGCACGCCATTTTTCGCGTTGCGGCAAATTGGGTTGCACAATGGTTATTTTGAGCGCTTTTTCGTCGCGCTTTATCGCATCATCGGCCAGCGCGAAAAACGAATAAATCAACGCCGACAGGGGCAAGGCAAGGGCCAGAAAAACGGCGCGGCGGCTTACGCTGGCCAGTAAAGCAGCGCTCAATAAGGCCAAAAGCGACAGGCCATAAATGCCGATAAGCGCCACCGGCTGTGCCAAATACAACCAACCGGCCCAGCCCATGGCCGGCAAATTCCACGGCAGGCCGGTCAGCACATGGCTGCGCGCATATTCGCTGAGCGCCAACAATAAAGCGAGCAAGACAAAAGCGCGCAGGGACGTCAAAAGAAAACCCTTGGCCAATGCGCCAAACAGCGCAAAAGCGGCAGCGTGAAACAAGGCCAGGCCGGCCGGCAGCCCGGTCACGGCAAACGGCAAAGCCCATGAAAACAATTCGGCTTCGACCAAAAACGCCTCGCCAATCCATGCCATGCCGCTGGCAAATTGCCCAAAGCCGAAGCACCAACCCAAACGTGCCAATTGCCAAGGCGAAAAGACGGAAAGATTTTGCACGGCGAGATGAAACACCAAACATGTGGCGAGATAAAATATCGGTAGCAGGTAAAAAGGCGGATAAGACAAGGGCAATATCAGCCCGCATAGCAGCGCGGCCCAAAACGGATGCGCCGCCGCCTGCGCGCCAATATGGCGCTGCCATAAGGCGCTGAGGCGGTCAAAAATAGCGGAGGCAGAGGGCATGACGCGCCTCAGCCGCTAATGATACGAATATCGAGGCTTTTAATGCGCCGCGCATCGCCGTCGCGAATGATGAATTCCACGCTTTGTCCATCGGCCAATTGGCAGGCGATTATTTCACCGCGTTCGGGCACGCGCCCGGCCAGGGCAAATACCAAGCCGCCCAAAGTATCAATATCATCAATCTCTTCAATTTGGCTGAAATCGAGCTTCAATTCGGCATGCACATCATCGAGCGGCAGACGGGCCGAAGCGCGCCAATGACCGGCCCCCTTATCTTCGCGCGGGCGCAACAAAACTTCTTCCTCATCATGCTCGTCTTCAATTTCGCCGACAATTTCTTCAATCAAATCCTCAATCGTGACCAAGCCGTCCGTGCCGCCATATTCGTCAATCACCAAAGCCATATGGCTACGGGTGATTTGCATTTTCAAAAGCAAATCCATGGCCGACATGGAGGGCGGCACAAAGAGAAGCGGCCTGATGAGGCTGGTCAAATCAAGCTTGGCCAGCCCGTCTTGGCGCTCCAAGATCGACAATAAATCTTTGACATGCAAAAAGCCCAAAGGCTGGTCCAATGTCTCGCGATAAACCGGCATGCGCGAATGACCGCATTCGGCAAAACGCGGCAGCAAGACGGGCGGGTCAATGTCAATTTCAAGCCCGTCAATCTCGGCAAGCGGCACCATCACATCATCCAAAGTCACATCGCGAAAACCGAGCAGGTTTTTCAGCATATGGCGTTCTTCATCGGAAAAATCATCGCGCCCGCCTTCAGCCTCTTCCAGCACATCTTCCAGACTTTCGCGCAAATTGGCTTCGGGCGCGCCGAACATGCGTCGCTTGAGCGCGCCCCAAAAGCCGCCCTGTGAACCGTTCGCGCTCATCGGTCAGCCGCCTTTTCATCAAGGTCAATATCATAAGGGTCAATGGCATAAGGGTCAGTGCGCCCTTGTGCGGCCAGAATGTTTTTTTCCAATTCCTCCATGCGCGCCGCATCGCCCTCTTGCACATGGTCATGGCCCAATAAATGCAACAATCCATGCGTCAGCAAATGACACATATGGTCTTGTTTGTCTTTGCCTTGCGCTTGCGCCTCCTCGGCCAGCACATCATGGGCCAGCACAATATCGCCAAGCAAGCGCGGCAAAGGCATATTGTTGAGAGCGGCGGCCTTGACCGGCGCGGTGAAATCTTGCGCCGGAAAAGACAAAACATTGGTCGCGCCTTTTTTGTTGCGATAGGTTTCATTCAGCGCGGCGATGAATGTGCTGTCAGCCAGCACCAGGCTGATTTCGGCCGGCGGCAAATCAAGATGGCGCCAGACAAAATCGGCTTGCGCGGCAAGCATTGCTTCCAGCCCGTGCCAAGCCTCATGGCGGCAATCAATATCGAGGCTCAATGTCGCCCCGTCCGGCATCAAACTGTCATGGGCCGGACTGTCAGGCTCCGGCTCGGCGGCCAGCGCCGCATCTGTGGCAGTTTGTGGCTCCGTGGCTTTAATCATCATTGCGCGCTTCTGCTTCATCTTGTTTTTCGCTGCGGCTTTTGCCCTTTTTATTCTGCCTGTCGGTCGGCAATTTGGCATCGCGGCGATTATAGGCTTTGACGATGCGGGTGACCAAATCATGGCGCACCACATCTTCTTCGCCAAAACGGATAATATCGACACCGCGTATTTTCGGCAAAATTTCCATCGCATCGCGCAAGCCCGATTTGGCGCCAAAGGGCAGGTCAATCTGACTTGGGTCACCGGTAATCACCATGCGCGAATTTTCGCCCATACGGGTCAAAAACATTTTCATCTGCATCGGTGTGGCGTTTTGGCTTTCATCGAGAATGACAAAACTATTCGACAAGGTGCGCCCGCGCATGAAAGCCAACGGCGCGATTTCTATTTCGCCGCTTTCCAAAGAGCGCGTCACTTGCGGCCCCGGCAGCATATCGTAAAGCGCGTCATAAAGCGGGCGCAGATAAGGGTCGACCTTGTCGCGCATATCGCCGGGCAAAAAGCCCAGATTTTCACCCGCCTCGACCGCCGGTCGTGACAAAATAATGCGGTCGACCTTGCCCTCGACCAGCATGGTCGCCGCTGCGGCCACGGCAAGATAGGTTTTGCCCGTGCCGGCCGGCCCGAGGCCGACCACCAACTCATTTTTCAAAAGCGCCTGAATATAATCGGCTTGCGTGGCCGAGCGCGGCAACACTTCGCGGCGTTGGGTGCGCAGGGCAACCCCACCATAGAGCTTTTTACCCTTGCCATTGCTTTTGCCGTTATTTTTGCCGCTGCTTTCGGCCTTGCTTTTGCCGTTCGATTGGGCGGAAGCTTGCCCCGCTTGACCGCCACTGCCCAAACTCAAACGCAAAGCCCCGTCAACATCGCCGCCGGTCACTTCCGCACCGCGTTCCAAATGCGCGTAAAGCGCGGTCAATACTTGCTCGGCGCGGGCGCAATTTTCTGCTTGGCCGGAGACGAATACTTGATTGCCGCGATTGGCCAGCGACACATCAAGCGTTTGCTCAATGCGCGACAAATGCTTGCCATGCTCTCCATAAAGCTCGGGCAAAAGTCGATTATTGTCGAACTCAAGAACAAGCGGTTCGCCGATAAGGCCCTCATGTCCGGTGAGGTTTTTGTCAGAACCGCTCAAGCGCGCGCTCCGATTTTTTTAAAATCATCAAAAACACCATTAAATTGAGTATCGGGGCAAAAGCCCGACTTGGCAAGCCCCGATAAGCGCCGCCGATTTGGGGTCAATGGGCAGACCGAGACACTCATATAGCCAGCACACCGCTTAAGCTATTGGCATGCGCCGCGCTAATCTCGACCGGCAAAATACGCCCGCGCAAAGCCGCCGCATCGACATCCCCAAGCGGCACATGAACGGGCTGCAAATAGGGGCTTCGGCCACTCATTTGGTCGCCGCTTTTTGACGGCTTATCGAATAAAACCGGCAAGGTTTTACCGATTTGTGCTTGGTGAAAGGCCATTTGCTGAGCATTGAGCAAAGCTTGCAAAGCTTGCAAGCGCGCCGCTTTCACCGCCTCATCGACTTGGTTTTCTTCATCGGCCGCCGGTGTGCCGGGGCGTGGGCTATATTTGAACGAAAAGGCTTGCGCATAGCGCACTTCTTCGACCAAAGCCATCGTGGCGGCAAAATCTTCATCTGTCTCGCCGGGAAAGCCGACAATAAAGTCGGAAGACAGCGCCAAATCAGGCCGCGCAGCGCGAAATTTCTTGACCAAAGCCAAATAGTCAGCCGCTGTATGCTTGCGATTCATCGCTTTTAAAATTGCATCAGAGCCCGATTGCACCGGCAAATGCAAATAGGGCATGAGCTTTTCATTATTGCCATGCGCCGCAATCAGCGCCGCATCCATATCGCGCGGATGGCTGGTGGTGAAGCGCAAGCGTTCAAGCCCCTCAATCTCGCCAAGCTGCGCCAATAGCCCGTCCAGCCGCATGCCGTCATGCGCCCACGCATTGACGTTTTGCCCCAATAGGGTGATTTCGCAAACGCCTTGCGCCACCAAAGCGCGCGCTTCGGCAATAATGTCGGCGCGCGCGCGCGAAACTTCTTCGCCGCGCGTGTAAGGCACCACACAAAAAGTGCAAAATTTATCGCACCCCTCTTGCACGGTGACAAAGGCCGATGGGCTGCGCGTCACCGGCTTGCGCGGCGCAGCCTGCAAGGCGGCAAATTTTTCCGATGCTGGAAATTCCGTGCGCACCAATTTCGGCTTATTGCCTTGCGCGCGCGCATCAGCGATTTCATCTAACATGGCGGGTAATTGTTGAAAGGTTTGTGGCCCGAACACCATATCGACAAGCGGCGCGCGGGCGATGATCTCCGCCCCTTCCGCTTGCGCCACACAGCCGGCCACGCCAATCACCATATGTTTGTTTTGCTGCTTGAGCGGTTTCAAACGCCCCAATTCCGAATAGACTTTTTCAGCCGCTTTTTCGCGAATATGGCAGGTGTTCAAAATCACCATATCGGCCTCATCAGCCGCCGCAACCGGGCGATAGCCGGACTCGGCCAACGCCTCTTCCATGCGTTGGCTGTCATACACATTCATCTGGCAGCCATAGGTCTTGATAAAACAGGTTTTGTCATTATCCCCTGTTTTGCCGCTTGGCTGCTCCGCCTCGATAGGATCCGTTGCGCTCATCGCTTGGCCATAGCTTTTTTACGAGGCGATTTCAAGAGTGCTCACCATCGGGCACAGCGACCGGATGCGGGCGCGCCCGCATAATCGCCTGCAAACCCTCGCTGACTTGCGCCTGCAAAGCGCGCGCCATGGCTTTTCTGTTTTGTCGGCTGTCGCGCGGCAGGGCCTCGTGAAACAGCACTTCTACGGTTAAGGGTGCGCCTGCGAAAATATACAGAAAATGCGGCATTAGGGTCATATCGCCAAACCAGCCATAGGCCATGCGTTGGCGCCGCCCCAGCGCCATATCATGCCGCCTTGTATAGGCCAAGCTCATGGCTTGCACGGAAAATGCGCGATTATCTTCCAACACTGACAAAAAGCTCGATTTGAACGGCAAAACGCGCATGCCGTCGCTTGATGTGCCTTCAGCAAACAACACCACCATATCGCCGCGCGCCAAGCGTGCCGCCAAGGCGCGGCCTTCTTGCAATGTATGACGGCCGATGCGGCGGGTTATGAAAAGCGCATTATTGAGCCACGCCAATTGGCCGAAAAGCGGCCATTTTTTGACCTCGCTCTTGGCCATGAAACTGACCGGCATAATTGCGCCGATAAGCGCCACATCAAACCATGACACATGATTGGCAACCAATAGCGTGCCGTTTTTTTTGCCGCTCTCGGGCAGCGGGCCGGTGACCGAGACGCGCACGGACAAGAGTGCCAGCATGAGGCGAAAAAACAATTGCGGCAAGATAAAGCGCCAGCGCGGCACATGCATCAAGACAAGTTGCGGTGGCACCAGCACCGCCAAAGCGGCGAAAAAACCGCTCAATCTGAAAGACAATCTAAGGAAATGCCGCAAAACGCCAGCGTCGGATTATTTGCGGGTTTTGGCGTCGAGCGGCACGGCATAAAGCTCAAGGCGATGATCGACCAGACGATAGCCCAATTTCTCGGCCACTTCGGTTTGCAAGCGTTCAATCTCATCATTGGTAAATTCAATCACCTTGCCCGATTGAATATCGATCAAATGATCGTGATGGTCTTCCGGCGCCGGTTCATAGCGCGCACGGCCATCACCGAAATCATGGCGCGTCAAAATACCGGCTTCTTCAAAGAGGCGCACGGTGCGGTAAACCGTGGCAATGGAAATCGCCTCATCTTCCGCCGCGGCGCGTTTATAGACTTCTTCAACATCGGGATGGTCTTGTGCATCGCTCAGCACACGGGCAATAACACGCCGCTGCTCTGTCATGCGCATGCCCGCTTCGCTGGCCAGCGTTTCAATATCACGTGCCGATTTTTTGCTCATGCTGTGCGCCTTCCTGACTGTCGAGCCTCATTAAAACCGCATCGACGGGAAAATTTCCAGCCCTTTTATAATATTTGCGGCGCCGCCCATATTCAATAAATCCAAAGCCGCTGTAAAGCGCCTGCGCCGGGTAATTATCCGCCGCCACTTCAAGCCAGATTTGCGCCGGTCGCAAAGCCGTCATCATATGCGCCATAAGCCGGCGCGCCAAACCGCAGCGGCGCATATCTGGATGCACGGCGAGGGTAAGAATTTCCGCCCCATCGGGCAAAATCTGCAGCAAAATAAAGCCGTTTTGATGACCCAAAGCGGTCACGGTTTTTTGCTCCAATAAATCGGCAAAAGCCCTTTTCGACCATGCGCCATCGACAAAGGCCAAACCATGCAATTGCGCCAAATGGGCGGCATCATAAAGTGCCTTAATGGGTGTCGGCAGGTTTTGGTGGGGGCGCTCAGCCATTATTTATGCCCTTTAGACAGGGCGCGCGCTGCGCCATTTTATACGCTTTTCAGGGTCAGGCAGGGTGGCATCGGGCGGGCGCAAATAAAGCGGCTCGGGCGGCGGCAGGTTGAGCCAATCCGTATCTTGCGCCGCCATGGCCGCGAGACAGGCGGCTTGCGGATAAGGCGGCGCATGGCTGGCATAAAAGCCCGACCATATTTCGGTCAAAAGCGGTGCGCCGGTGCCGCACACCGCCATGCGCTCAGCTCCGGTGCTTTGCGCCAAAGCGGCCAGCTGCGCCGCCGTTAAGGCCGCCGGGTCGTTCATCGCCACGCCATTAGCGTCAAAAGCTTGTGCATAAAACGTGTCGCGCTTGGCATCGACCGCGACCAAAAGCGGGTCATCAGCATATTTATGGGCGGCCGCCATGACGGCCAGCGTGCCATAGGTTTTGACCGGCAGGTCAAGCGCCAAGGCCAGCCCGCGCATGGCAGACAGGCCGACGCGCACGCCGGTAAAAGTGCCGGGCCCGTGTGTTACCGCCAGTCGCCTCACGTCACGGCGTGCGGTTTCGGTTTCGGCCAGGACGCTTTCCAGCATTGGCATCAAAGCTTCAGCATGGCCTTTGCTCATTTCCGCGCACTGGGCCGCCAAAATGCCCGCTTGATAAAGCGCCACCGAACACGCCGCTTGCGTGGTGTCGCAAGCGAGAATGAGCGGGGCCGGGTCAGATGATTTGGCAGGCATCGTCAAAGGCCAATCGCGGCAGCCGCTCAAACACCGCTTCGGGGCGGCCATGGCCGATATTGCATAACATATTGACGCGCCATTGCCCGTCGGGGAAAAATTCCTGATTGAGGCCATCAGGGTCAAAGCCGCTAATCGGCCCGACATCGAGCCCCAATGCGCGCGCCGCCAGCATTAAATAAGCGGCCTGCAAAGAGCCGTTGCGCATCGCGGTTTCGGCGGCAAATTCTTCTGAGCCGGTGAACCAATCGCGCGCGCTCGGATTATGGGGAAACAATTCAGGAATGCGGTCATAAAATTTCACATCATTGGCGATGATGGCGCAGACCGGCGCATTGGTGACTTTTTCAATATTGCTTTCAATGATAAATGGCATAAGCCGCGCCTTGGCCGCATCGCTGGTCACGAAAACCAAACGCGCGGGGCAGCAATTGGCACTGGTCGGCCCCATTTTCATCACATCATAAAGCGCACGCAATTTGTCATCCGACACCGGTGTCGGGTCAAAATCATTATGGCTGCGCGCTTGCGTGAACAATAAATCAAGGGCGGCTTGGTCGAGCATGGGCTTGCCTCTATAAAACCGCGCGCACTTCGCTGACCGAAGGCACATAATGTTTCAGGAGATTTTCAACCCCTTGCTTCAGCGTTGCCGTGGCTGACGGGCAACCGGCACAGGCGCCACGCATATGCAAAGACACAATGCCGTCTTGAAAACCGTGAAAAACAATATCGCCGCCATCTTGGGCCACGGCAGGGCGCACCCGCGTGTCGAGTATTTGTTTGATAATGGCCACGGTTTCGGCATCTTCTTCGGCAATCTCCGCCTCGGCAATATCGGCCCCGATAGCGGCGCCATCGACCATAAGCGGGCGCTCGGCAATGAAATGTTCCATCATGGCGGTCAGCAAGGCCGGTTTGACAATTTGCCATTCCAGCCCCTCTTGTTTCGACACGACAATATAATCAGTGCCGAAAAACACCGAGGTGACACCGTCAACGGCAAATAGCGACGCCGCCAAGGGCGAGGCTTGCGCCGCTTCATCATTGGGAAAATCAATTGGCGGCATGGTGCCGGTCACTTCGCGGCCGGGCAAAAATTTCAAACTGGCCGGATTGGGCGTGTCCTCGGTTTGGATAAACATGGGGCTTTTCCTTTTCTAAGCCTTATTCTCCCTCTTATATAAGCGGCGCGGCGCGCAAAACCAAGCGCGTGACCATCACGTCAACGCGTCAATCTCATCATCGGATAAATCGCCCGGCACAATGGTGACCGGAATATGCACGGCCGATTTGCCGGCACCAATGGCCGCGACAAGCGGACCGGGGCCGCCGGAGTCAACGGCAGCGGCCAAGACCAAAGTCGATATGGAGCGGTCTTCATCAATCAACCGCGCAATTTCTTCGGCCAATTGACCGTGGCGAATATGGCTTTCGGGCTTTTCACCGCCGAGCATTTCCACCAAGGCGGCCGATTCGGTGAGAATTTTTTCCGCCTCGATTTCCGCTTCCTCTTTCATCAAGGTCGACACGCCCAGCCAATGGTCATGGGTCTCCGGCTCAATGACCAGCAAAAGCGCCACTTTGCCGCCCGTGCCATGGGCGCGGCGCGCGGCAAAGCGCAAAGCCGCATGGCTTTCCGGCGTGCCGTCCACGACAATTAAAAATTTGCGTTGCAAATGGCGGTTAATATCCATGCCCGCCATGCTGCCAGTGTGGCGCTTTGGAGACAAGCAAAATCAGGCTTTGCTGCCCAGAAAGCCGACAAGTTTTCTGACCTCGGCCATCACCGGTTCGGCAATGGCGCGGGCCCGCGCGGCGCCATCGGCCAGCACCGCATCGACGGCGCCCGGGTCATCATTCAAACGCCGCAT
>RFZE01000171.1 GCA_009920875.1 Alphaproteobacteria bacterium
CCCTTGTCACGCAACACATCCATCCAGCGCCAAAGGCCGTCGGGATCCAGGCTGTTGAGCCGTGAAAATGGCATGGCCGGAAGCCGCTCGCCGCCGCGAAAAATAACATTGCGATGCAGCGCCTCGCGCGCTGCAGTTGAGGAGGAAAACTCATAGCCGACAAAAGTGGTGAATTTTCCAGGCTGATAAGCCGCATTAGCCGCTTCAATGGTGCGCTGCCATGCTGATTTACTGACCTTGTTGACCACTTCCGTATCAAATGTCCCGTCGAGCAAATTCGCCACCACATCGGCAATAAAATTGTTAAAGACGTTATTGCGCGTGTTCATATCGAACAAATCGCCCGATACTTCATCATTCATATTGTGATAAGGCTTGGACAGCTCATATTTTGAAAACTCCGTGTTCGTATCAATCGCGTCATTGATAAGCCCCAAAAACATGGCGTGGTCTGTGACCGCATAAAAATCCAATGGCCGTGCCAATTGCACCTCGAAACCGCCCGGGTGCTTTATTGCCTCGCCCTGCGCATAGCGGTAAGCGTCAGCCGGTGTGGCCGTAGTGCCAAAAGCGGTGGCATCAAAAGACAATTCCGTGTGCACATGCATGTCACCGAAATAAGCATTGCGCTGAGGATTTGGAGCCGGCTTGACCGCCCCCGAGTTCGGCGACGGCGGGAAAGTCGCGATCGAGTCATCGGCCGGGATAATCATATTTGTTGACCTAAAATAATCGCGCGCTTTTTTCCGCCTGTCATCTGTTTGACGGTTGTCAGAGCAGCCGAGCGTCAATGCGATTGCAAAAATTAGAGCATAACGAAGTACCACAGGACCTCTCCAAATTTTAACTGAGAGCATAAATAATTCGAATTCAATGGCACGACACAGTCATTATCGGTCACAAATGGAAATGCCGATAAATAAGCCCAATTCGTCTTTACCTGAACCAAAAGACCTTATGCCTGTGAGAAATCCGAATGTTATTCCGAGGCGGCAAAATTAATTTTGTGCCACCCGCGAGCGCACCCAAATCGGGCTTGTCCATGCTCGCTCTCTTATTGTCGGCGGCACACGCGAATCCGGCGCGCGCCCCAGACGTATCGCATCATAGGTCGACCAGCGGCAGGTCGGGTTCATCAGAACCCTCACATAGTAAAACGCGCTTTGTTCAGGGTCATAGTCAGGGTCTTGCCAAACCGTTTTCAACTCGGGCGCTCCCTTATCGGCACTGAATGCACAATTCGTCAGATCCACCCGAGCGCCATTGTCAGGACAACGTCCGGTCTTCGCATCAACTGCCAGATTATCTGCGCAGGCAATATCAACCACTTTTTCATGTGTTTCGCCATCTTCATCAATCCAGCCTTTAATCATTTGAATACGCTGCAAAGGCGCATCCATGTAATCGCGCATTGCCCAGACAAGAAATTTGGGCGCGCCCGCCTCGGGCTTTTTGCGGTGCAAAACGCCGCCCATTGGCACGGCCTTAGTCAAACTGGCCAGCTCGTTTGGGTCTTGCAAAAGGGTTTCGTCGATTTGCCAACTGGCATAGAAACGCACCGCAATGCGAGGGCCAGAAGTTGCATAAGTTTCGCGGCGTGCCAGCGCATCAAATATGGCCTCGCGGGTATTTTCAGGCGCCCAGACAGCCGCCAGGCCACCCGATGTATTAAAGCGGATACTGGATTTATAAGCCGGTTGCGGAGGCCCATCGGGGCGCAGGCGGCGGAAAGCCGAAGAGGTGACAGCGCCGGCGGCACCGGGAAAATCCCATTCTTCAACATCACCCGGATTGGAATTATGCGAGTCTGTGGCGGCGATAAAGCCGTTTTGCAACGGGTTAAACCCCAGCTCGCGTTCAAGCTCCAAACCGACTTTCAACCCTTGGCGGACAAAGCTAGTTTCAAAAGCGCAGCCGGTCGTCTGCCCCGCTTCGCAAGGGTCAAAAACCTGTTCAAAAGCACATTCCTCATCGGTTGCACCGACACCCAATGCACATTCCTGCGCGCCCTTTATTTGAAAAATTTCCGTCAGTGGCTCGCGTTTTTGCCGCAAGCGCCAATCATTTTCTCCATATTCCTTGCCATCCCAAGTATAGCGCGAATACATCAGCCCCCACGCTTTATTAGGATTATGCGGGATGGTAAGAAAGTCGCAATCGCCCGTGCAGCCGGCTTCAAGTCCTCTCCACAAGTCAATGGCATTGGACACATCAAGGCTGGAAAGAGCGCGCTCAGGGACATTACTGTTGCGGAAGATAACATTGCGATGATGCTTTCCCTGCTCGGGCAGGCTCGGCGAATACTCATAGCCAATTAAAGTCGTCAAAACACCGGGTTCATAGAATTCGTCGGCAAGCCGGACATAACGTTGCCAATCGGTCTTGGTATTACGCAGGCAACGGTCGCGACCCGATACAGACCGGCAAGTC
>RFZE01000172.1 GCA_009920875.1 Alphaproteobacteria bacterium
CGTCCAAAGTGGTGGCGCCGATGCAATGCAGTTCGCCACGTGCCAATGCCGGTTTCAACAAATTCGAAGCGTCCATCGCGCCGTCGGCAGCGCCTGCGCCGACCAAAACATGCATTTCATCAATGAACAAAATGACCTGGCCGTCAGCATCCGTCACTTCCTGCAAAAGCGATTTCAAACGCTCTTCAAACTCACCGCGAAATTTGGCACCGGCAATCAAGGCGCCCATATCGAGCGACATGAGTTTTTTATGGGCCAGACTTTCCGGCACATCGCCGGCGATAATGCGTAAGGCAAGCCCTTCGGCTATCGCCGTTTTACCGACACCGGGCTCGCCAATCAGCACCGGATTGTTTTTCGTGCGGCGCGACAAAACCTGCATGGCGCGACGAATTTCTTCATCACGACCAATCACCGGGTCAAGCTTGCCGGCCTGCGCATCAGCCGTCAAATCACGGGCAAATTTGCCCAGCGCATCATAACCGTCTTCAGCCGCCGCGCTTTGCGCCGTGCGGCCTTGGCGCAAAGCATTAATCGCCGCGCTCAGCGCGTCAGCGGAAAGCGCCGCCGCCTGAAACGCTTTGGCCAGCGTGCCGCCATTCTCGACCAAGGCCAAAAGCAAAAGCTCAACCGTGATAAAGCCATCACCTCGCGCCGTCGCTTTTTTTGTTGCCAAGGCCAGCACTTTCGCCGTTTCGGGAGCCAACGACAATTCCGTCGCACTGCCCGATTGACGCGCTTGCTTTGATAAAAGCGCTGCCAGCTCGGTCTTCAGCACTGCAAGATTGCCGCCACTATTCTCAATCAGGTTTTCAGCCAAGCCGCTATCATCTTTCAGCATTTCGGCCAACACGTGCATTGGCTCAAGGCGTGCATGGCCCTGCAGCAGCGCCTCATTTTGAGCGCCCTGCAAAACCTGTTTTACGCGGTCACTATAGGTGTCACTGCTCATCATCAGTCTCCATGCTCATGAGACTGATATGGGAAAGCGGCGCAAAAACAACAAGACCCGTCGCGCGGGACGGGTCTCATGGCTTCATATTGCGATGAAAGAGGGATTATTCGCCCGAATGAACCGCTTCCCCATCGCTACCGGTATCGGCGTCAATATTTGTCGGTGTCGCTTCGGCGTCGCCCTCATCATCGGTATCCTCTGATTTGGCTTTGCGTTTTTTACCGAGCGGACCGCGACGACGCGATTTCGATGCTTCTTTGCCGCTCTCGGCTTCATCATTTTCGCGCACCAAAACCAAAGGCTCGCCGCTTTTGCCATTTTCTTCTCCGGCATCACCATTGGCGGTACCATTGCTTTCCGCCGACTGCGCCGTCTCTTCGCCGACGCCATTGGCGGCATCAGCATTTTCATTTTCACTGGGCTGCGGCTGGAAGCTTTGCAAAATACGATAATAATGCTCCGCATGTTGCTGATAATTTTCCGCCATGACGCGGTCACCGGCTGACATGGCATCGCGCGCCAGCGCTTGGTATTTCTCAAACACTTGGCTGGCTGTGCCGCGCACGCGCACATCAGGACCATTGCTGTCATAGCTGCGGTTGACGGGATTTTGTTGGCGACGTCCGCGCCCACGAGACCGTTTCATCTAACTTCCAATATCGTTCTGTTTGTGACCGGTTGCGACCAGCCCTTTCAGGTTTTCATTTTGTCGATGTGACACTCCAAATGCCCTCATAGCAATTTTAAGCTGACCTTTTGGAGAAATTCACGAACGGGCATCTACGCACCGCTCTTTGAACACAGGCAACCTAGCCCTTCGGCGATTATTTTTCAAACCCCTTTTTTATTTTTCTTGCGCTTTTTTGTCCCTGCAATATTCGGTCGCGACCGGCCAAATCCTGTTTCAGCACAATATTGTCAAATCCCGCATCCGCCATCAGCGCGCTGACCGCATCGGCTTGGCGCGCGCCAATCTCCAAAAGCAAATCGCCGCCCTGTTTAAGCGCGGCAAAACATGGCTTTATGAGACGGCGATAAGAGCCAAGCCCATCGGCCCCGCCATCCAAAGCAGCGCGCGGGTCAAAGAGGCGCACCGCTTTATCAAGTCGGGCAATCTCGGCGCTTTCAATATAGGGCGGGTTGGCGACAATCATATCGGCGCGCATTTTGACGCCCCGCAACCAATTGCCATGCCGCAAAGCGACGCGTTGGCGCAGAGAGAGAAGATGCGCATTGCGCCGCGCCATGTGCAAAGCGGCCGGGCTTTTATCAATCCCAAATCCGCGCGCGCGCGGACGCTCGGCCAATAGGGTCAATAAGAGACAGCCCGAACCGGTGCCCAAATCAATCAGTTGCACATCTTGCTCTGACGGCAAAAGCGGTAGCGCCGCCTCGATCAAAGTCTCGCTATCGGGGCGTGGGTCCAGCACCGCTTGGCTGACGCA
>RFZE01000173.1 GCA_009920875.1 Alphaproteobacteria bacterium
GGTTTCGCGGCATTTCTGCGGCCATTGCGGTTTTCTTTATATTCAACACGTTCACAATAATTACCGCCAGCCAGACGGCATTTTTTGGGCTTGGCAGCACGTTGAGCAGCCTCGCAGCTGAAGGCAATGCGCCATTGATGAAAGCCTTTATGGAAAATAATGGCCTGACTGTCGGCCAAGCCATGACGCCGCCTGCTTGGCAGCTACTCGGGCCGGTTGCCATGTTGGCACACGCCGCTTTGTCGGTTTACCTTTTTGTTGCTGCCAAATGGGGCAGCGAAAACGCCTAATTGCTTAATGGAGATTGAAACATGTTATTTCGAGTAATGATTGTCCTGCTTGCTATGACGGGCTTTGCCCGTGCGCAAGCCGTATGGGTAGATTATGCTTGGTCGGTAGAACCGGCTAAGGAAAACCGCTTCTTTGCTGCGGTAGATAAATTTACTAATTCCGATGTCTTCAAAACCTTTGAAGGCCGGATGCTGATTAATTCACATGCCGCCAATGGCAGTGCGCCGCAAAACTTTTCTTTTGCAGTCGTCTACAAGGATTTGGCTACTTGGGAAGCAACTCAAGCAAATCTAAACGGCACTGCCGATTGGGACCGTTTCCGTAAAGCGCTGGCAGCCAATGGCACATTGGTCAGCGAAACGGTTTACACCCATGTGGCCGGTTGGGGCGAAATCAATAATGAGCGCTTTTCTTGGGAAGGCGCGGCCGCAAGCGTCAGCGATCCGGCAAATTATATTGGTCGCCTGACCCGCCTGATGAATTCAAATCTCATGCAGGACTACCCAGGTTCAATCGACGTATGGCGGGTAACTGCAGGTGGCACACCTGGCGTCAACCATATTGTCGTATTTGGCGGCAATAGCTGGTCAGAATTAGAAAGTTACCGGGCAGAATTGGCTAAAAATGCTGACTTCCGTGCCGCAATTGCCGGTATGGCCAAAGTGCGCACCTTACTGGGTGCCACGTGGACAACAACTGCCGCGAGCTACGGACCGCTGGACTTGAACAGCGTCCGCTAGACGGTCGAACAAATCAAACGGGCGCGTGAGTTTCATGCGCCCGTTTTGATTCCATCTAGAACCGTGTGTCGGCAATGGTTGTGCGGTGCAGCAGACGGTCATAGCCGTCATAGCCGCCGGTCGCCGCATGCAGCAATGAGCGATTATCCCACATCACCAGAGTGTTCTTTTCCCATTTATGCGAATAGACCAAGGCGTCTTGACTTTGCAGACCGTAAAATTCAATGAGCAGCGCGTCGCTCTCTTCCTTTTCATATCCGGCAAAAGCCTGAATGTAAGCGGGCGATGAGAACAGGGCTTTTTTTCCTGTTTCATGATGGGTGCGGACAAATGGATGCTCGCACTTTTCGCGCGCCCGTTCGCTGGGAATAATGTTCATCGACCGACCGCTATCTTGATCATCATCACCATAAGCGCCATTGGGGGCATAACCCAATTCTGCCGAATGAATGGCCGTCAGATTGTCGGCTTTGTCGCGCATCGCATCAGGCAGACTTTCATAAGCCGCCACTTGGTCGGCAAATAGCGTATTGCCGCCTACCGGCGGAATGGTGATGCCAAAAAGGCAAGTGCCGGCCGGCGGCACTTCCAAAAAGCTCCAATCGGAATGGAAAAACTCGGCAAATATCGGCGTTTTTTCATCGGCGTTGCGCTGAATGGCGGCAATGTTTTCATGACCGTCAATATGGCCGAAAAACGGGTCTTCTCCAAATTCGCCAAAGGCCAGCGTAAAGCGCTCCAAATCATCATCGCTGAGATTTTGGTCGGGGAAGGCAATGACCTTATTTTCCAGCCAAATGGCACGCAATTCTCCGGCCAAATCGGCGGAAATATCCTGCGTCAAATCTACCCCGGTCACAAAAGCCCCGCAGGCGGCTCCGGTTTTTTCAACTTCTATTGGCATAGCATCCTCCTCGTTAATTATTCCACCAAGGTTGTTCCGAATAGGGTCGAATATCGACTTCGCTGGTCCAGGCAGAACGGTGCTGATGTGCTATGTGATAATAAGTCTCTGCCACTTTTTCAGGAATGACCAGCATATCTTTTCCATTGCCACGTTCTTCCAACAGCTTCTGATAAAGCTCCGGCCCCAGCAATTTGCCAATCGTATCGGGCGCTTCAATCGGCGCATCAATGTAAATATGGCAAATATGAATGCCTTTGATAGATAATTCGGCATTGAGTGACTGGCACAAAAGGCGGCGGCCACCAATCGCTGCCGCATGTGCGTGCTGCCCTGCATTGCCCCGCATGGCCGAAGTTGCCGAAGTCACGAGGATTTTACCGCCGCCACGCGCTTCCATAATCGGGGCCAATTGGTGGGCCGGGTATGCCAGAATGGGGCATGATCCCCATGCCAAAGGCGCTG
>RFZE01000174.1 GCA_009920875.1 Alphaproteobacteria bacterium
GTGTCGCTATGAAGCGCGTTTACGCACATGAGTCGATTTATGAAAAGCTGGTGGACCAGCTTGCCAAATTGGCTGAGGAGGCAATTGTGGGCGATGGT
The DNA here is from genome assembly GCA_009920875.1 of Alphaproteobacteria bacterium. Lineage (GTDB taxonomy): Bacteria > Pseudomonadota > Alphaproteobacteria > RS24 > RS24 > UBA8337. Next base: position 99 of record RFZE01000174.1, read on the forward strand.
CTGGAACAGGGCACACAGCTTGGCCCGCTGCAGAACAAAATGCAGTTCGATAAGGTCAAAGACTATATTGAAGATGGTCGCGCCAATGGCACGATTGTTGCCGGTGGTGAAGTGCCAGAGGGCAAAGGCTACTTCATTCCGCCGACTATTGTTCGAGATATTGACGATGACAGCCGCTTGGTCAGTGAAGAACAATTCGGCCCGGTTCTGCCGGTGATTAAATATGATGATGTCGATGACGTGATTGAGCGCGCCAATAATTCCGATTATGGCTTGGGCGGTTCGGTTTGGTCGTCGGATATTGACCGCGCTTATGAAGTGGCAAAAAAAGTCGATAGCGGCACAATTTGGGTCAATAAACACGCCGACTTACCACCACACGTGCCATTTGGCGGCATTAAAACATCCGGCATTGGCAGTGAGTTGGGTGCCGATGGTCTAAATGAGTTCACCCAGCGCAAGGTGATTAATGTTGCCAAAGGGTAAGTAGGGCATTTGAAGTTTGAAGAGGCACCATTTGGTGCCTCTTCTTTTTCACTTCGTCGGGTGATCGGGGGATATGATGCAGAGACGTGATTTTCTCGCCGGGGTCAGCGCTATGGCTTTGGCTGCGTCAACCAAGCCGACGAAAGCGGCAATGGATGAATTCGTAGCCTATGATGGCATGGGCCAAGCAGCGCTGGTGCGCAATGGAGAAGTATCTTCTCTTGAATTGGTGGAGGCGGCCATTAAGCGCATTGAGCGGCTCAATCCAGCGCTCAATGCCGTAGTGCATAAATTATATGATGACGGCCGCGCCGCGGCGCAAAGCGACTTGCCGGATGGACCGTTCAAAGGTGTTCCCTATCTGATTAAGGATTTGCAGGAGTTAGAAGGAGCCCCACTGACTTATGGTTCAAAATTATTCGAGCATAATATCGCTGAATTTGACTCTGGCAGTGTTCTAAGGGCAAAAAAAGCTGGCTTAGTAATTATTGGCAAAACTAATACACCTGAGTTTGGTTTCGTATCGACGACTGAAAGCCAATTGTTAGGAGCGGCCCGGAACCCTTACAATCTTGCGTTTCATGCTGGTGGAAGTTCTGGCGGAGCAGGCGTGGCTGTCGCGTCAGGCATGGTACCTTTTGCGCATGCCTCAGATGGGGGTGGGTCAATACGTATTCCCGCTTCTGTTAATGGCTTGGTTGGCTTGAAGGCTACTCGACATCGTTTGTACATGAATACGGCGCCCTCTGTTGATGCGGACATCAGTGTTCGATTGGCGGTTTCGCGATCAGTTCGGGATACAGCACAAATTTTGAACGCCTCCGAGAACAAAGGAAGTGATGCAAAATATAAACCGACTGGTTTTGTCTCTGGGCCGTCAGCAAAGCGTCTGAAGATAGCTCTTTATACGAAAACATTTGAAGGACGAGAGCCTCACCCGGATGTGAAAGGGGTGACGGAACGTGCCGCTATGCTTTGCGAAGATCTGGGCCATAATGTAGAAGCGGTTGAGACGGCGGTTGTCGTGGATAACAGCTTCTTAGACCAGTTTATGAATGTCTGGTCCTACTCGGCATATAATCTAGTAAAAAATGCTCGAATTATCGGCTTGATGCAAGGGCGGTGGGTTGACCCTGACAATATGTTAGAGCCATTCTCTCTCGGCATGGCCGAACTTTATGGCTCGCGTAAGGCAAAAGATCCAGATCTTGACAAAAAAGCCAATGAATATGTCAGCAAGGTCGAGGCCGACTATCGAGCTTTCTTTAAAAATTATGACATCATTCTATCGCCAGTTTTATTCAAGCCGCCATTATTAATTGGTGAGCAAGGCAGCCATAAAAGTTTTGAGGACGTATTTGCCTCAGTAAATGAGTATGTAGCCTATACTGCGCAATATAATGCCTCTGGCAATCCCGCAATTAGCTTGCCGCTTTACACCAGCCCAGCTGGCTTGCCCATCGGCACGCAATTTGCCGCCGCGCATGGCGAAGAGGCCAAATTGCTGCATCTGGCTTATGAGTTAGAAGAAGCCTTGCCATGGAAAAACCGGTGGCCCGAAATATCGGCTCAAAGACTAAGTTAGCCGCCAGATTCTGTCGCTTGTGATTATCGGCTTTTTCATATGGGCGTGGGCTTTAAGTGGCCTTTATGCAACCGTCTAATCGCTAAGATAAGCCTGCGCCATATCATAAAGCATAGTGCAGCGCGCCCCCGAGCGACAATAGGCCAAAACCGGCTTTTCAGCGCTTTCGAGAATTTCTGCCAATTGGCGCGCATCATCAT
>RFZE01000175.1 GCA_009920875.1 Alphaproteobacteria bacterium
GTGATGCCCAGCCCTTGCAAGCGCGCCGCTTTTTCTTCATCGCGGCAGGTCGCAGACAAGTGCCAGCCTTGCGCGGCCAAAAGCGGCGCCACATATTGCGCGCAATAGCCAAAGCCGAAAAATAAAATATGCTTGCTCATGCGCCCGCCAGTGCTGCCACTTCTTGGCGCACCAAGGCGCTGTCATCGTCGCGCATTTTTTCCGCCAATGTTTTGCCTACTGCAATATTCATTTGTGCCAAGGCCCAAACCGCGCTGGCGCGCACCACATCGGAAACATCATCGAGCCGCGCTTCAACTGCTTCAATATGCACTGCCTCCGGCTGTGCCATATTGCCCAAAGCGATAAGCACATTGCGGATAAAATTATCGCGCCCGCTGCGCTTGACCGGCGTGCCGGCAAAAAATTGCCGAAACGCCGCATTATCCAATCGGCTCAACTCAATCAAATCGGGGCGGTCATAATCGGCTTGCATGGCGAGCTTTATCTCTGCGCCGCTTTGGGCAAATTTATTCCACGGGCAAACCGCCAAGCAATCATCGCAGCCATAAATATGATTGCCCATAAGCGGGCGCAAATCGCGGTCAATCATGCCGTCATGCTCAATCGTCAGATAAGATATGCAGCGCCTTGCATCGAGCTGATAGGGAGCGGGAAAGGCATTGGTCGGGCAAATATCCAGACAGGCCGTGCACGCACCGCAATGGTCGTCTTCCGGCGCATCGGGCAACAGTTTAAGCGTGGTGAAAACCGAGCCCAAAAACAGCCAAGAACCAAACTGGCGCGACACCAAATTCGTGTGCTTGCCCTGCCAGCCCAAACCGGCGCGCATGGCCAGCGGCTTTTCCATGACCGGTGCCGTGTCGACAAAGACTTTCACCTCAGCCTGCGTTTCATCGACGAGCCAACGGGCCAGCGCCTTCAATTTCTTTTTAATGACATCATGATAATCGCGCCTTTGCGCATAGACCGAAATCACGCCCTTATCGTCATCTTTCAAGGATGCCAAGGGGTCGCATTTGGGGCCGTAATTGACCCCCAGCATGATAACGCTTTGCGCTTCAGGCCATAATTTTTGCGGCGCGGCGCGCTCATCCATGCGGCTTTCCATCCAGTCCATTTGCCCGTGATGGCCGGCGTTTATGAAATCTTGCAAGCCCTGGCCGGCTTTGGCATCGCTTTCAGCGCTGACAATATGACAAGCGTCAAAACCTTGCGCCGCCGCAGCTTCACAAATTTTTTCTTTCAACTGGGCTGCCGCCGTCACTTTTAAAAATCCAAATCGGCGTAATAGGGTGGCGGGCGCATACCGGCGACATGGTCGGCCAAAAGCGGGCGAAAAGACGGGCGCGATTTAATCCGTGCATAAAAATCGCGCACCACAGGCCATAATTTCCACGGCACATCGCCGGTATAATCGAGGCAGGACAAATGCGCAGCGGCGGTAAAATCGGCGAGGCTCAATTCGCCGCCGGCCAGCCAGTCGCGGGTTTGCAAAAGATAGGTCAAATATTCCAAATGCAGGTCGAGATTGTGCAAACCGACGCGCACCGTCGCCATATCGGGTCCGCCGCCGCCATCATCGGCGCCCATAAAGCGGCGGTCGATTTTTTCATAAGTGATGAGACGGCCGACTTCGGCGTAAAATTTATCGTCAAACCAGGCCGATAAGCGGCGCACTTCAGCGCGCGCCAAGCCGCTGGACGGTAAAAGCGGGGTCGCGCCGCCTTTTTCTTCCAACCATTCCGAAATGGCATAATGGCCCGACACTGTGCCCGCCTCGCCCACCAAAACCGGTACTTCGCCGGATGGGTTGAGCATGAGAAAATCCAAGCGTCTTTCCCATGGCCGCTCTTCGACATATTCAACGGCGAATTTTTTCTCCGCCAAAATCAGCCTTATTTTGCGCGAGAAGGGACATATGGGTTGGTGGAACAGCGTGGCCATAGTTTGAAATTACGCCGTTTTGGGGAAGCTGGGCAAGCGAAACCCGCTTGCTGATAGGGCGCGGCGCAGGTTAATTTGGCGCATGGGTTTTGACCAATTGCTAATGCTCGCCGCCATTCAAGGCATTACCGAATTTATTCCGGTCTCATCATCGGGGCATTTGGTGTTGGCGCATGAATGGGGCAACTCACAAAACGGCGATGCGGTCTCTGCGGCGGTGTTTGATGTGGCGCTGCATTTGGGCACATTGGCCGCCGTGATGGTTTATTTCCGTCAAGATGTCGGCCGTTTGGCCATTGGCGCGTGGGACGTGCTGCGGGCAAAACAAACCGCGTCGCGCCAAGAGGCGCTTCATATGGTCTATGCCACTGTGCCGGTTGTGCTGGCCGCCGC
>RFZE01000176.1 GCA_009920875.1 Alphaproteobacteria bacterium
AAGGATCCTGCCCTGCAACCGCTAGTGATGACCAATATCGGCAATCAGATCGCCGCCATGGGCGCGCGCAATTTGCCGCGAAATCGAAAGCCCCAAGCCGGAATGACCCAAGCTCGCCCCATGCGCCTTGTCGCGTGCCGGTTGCGCGCTGCGATCGGTATAAAACCGCTCAAAAATTTTCTCCTGCGTGTCGGCCGCAAGGCCCGGCCCCTCATCGGCAATCAATAAAAGTGCCTCACCGTCGCGCTGCTGGGTGGTCAAGAAAACCCGTCCGCCCGATGGCGTGAAAGAAACCGCATTGGTCAAAAGATTGTCGATGATTTGCGCAATACGCGGCTTTTGTCCCAAAACCGGACACGCCATATCGGTGCGCGCCACCAAAACCACTTTGCGTTCGCTTTCAAAGCCTTGCGCCAAAGCGCCCGATAATTCCTCGGCCAAGGCGCTTAAGTCAAATTTTTCGCTGGGTTCCAAATTAAGCTCGGCATCAAGCCGCGTGGCTTTTGAAATGTCCGAAATCAGTCGGTTCAGGCGATTAATGTCATTGTGAATAATGCCCATAAGCTGGGCGCGGTCGTCATCTTGCGAGCCATCAAGGCTTTGCACCGCACTGTGCAGCGAGGTGAGCGGGTTTTTCAACTCATGGGCAACGTCAGCGGCAAAGCGGTCAATCACATTTATGCGCGCCAAAAGCCGTTCGGTCATATCGCGCAAGGCGCCTGACAATTCGGCAATCTCATCGCGGCGATGCGATAAATCGGGAATTGTCTCAAGCCCGGGCAAGCTTGGTGAAGTATTGCCAAAGCCGCGCATGGCGGCGGCGAGGCGGCGCACCGGCACAACCAGATTTGCGACCAATAAAAGTGAGGTGATGATATTGACGGCCAGCGCAATGGCAGAGAGCTGCAAAATCAAGCGCCTTTCTTCAGCCAATAGTGCATCAATTTCGCCCGGTCGGGTCGAGACCATCAGCGCGCCGACAATGGCGCGATAGCCTTGCACCGGCACGGCAACGGTCAAAATATCGCCGCCTTCTTCCGATTGGCGTTGCCCACTGGCCGCTTGCCCACCCAGCGCGCGCGCTACTTCCGTCAGGCGCAATCCGTCCGCCGCATTTAACTCGCTCAAAAGCGGTGTCGGGTCGCGCCATAGCGCGCTAATGGATTTCATCACCCCTTGCATAAAGCCCGGCATGGTGTCGCTATCGGGCATGGGCGGCAGCGATTTGGCAATGACCCGCGCCGAGCGGTCCATATGCGCGCTGTCCAAAACCAACCGTCCATTGCGCGCATAAAGCCGAAGCCGCGAATCGGAAACCAGGCGGGCGCGCGCCAAAATCGCTTCCGCATCGCGCAATTGCCAATCGGAGCGACCACCATTTTGCAGCAGGCGGTTCATGATGGAGGGTTCAAAAAATTGAAACGGATTATCGGCTTGCGCTGTCGGAGCCAGCGCCCCGGCTATCAGATTGGCTTGCGTTTCCAAACTTTGCCGATAGGCATTGGTCAAAAGTTGCCGGCTTTCTTGAAACATGAAAAAGCCGCCGACCAGCACTAAAAGCCCCAACATATTAAGACCGATAAGGCGCGCAATCAGCGACCGCCATATGGTCGGGCGAATAATATTACGCGCGTCACTTTCGGCCATTTAACTGACTTCTTTAAACTTATAGCCGACGCCATAAAGCGTCTCTATGGCATCGAAATTTTTGTCGACTTGACGAAATTTGCGACGCAAGCGTTTGATGTGGCTGTCAATGGTGCGGTCGTCGACATAGATTTGATCGTCATAAGCGGCGTCCATGAGCTGGTCGCGACTTTTCACGACACCCGGGCGGCGTGCTAAAGCATCGAGAATCATAAATTCAGTGACCGTCAGGGCCACCTCGGCGCCTTGCCACAGGCAATCATGGCGCTCGCCATCCAAAGTCAGGCGCCCACGCACCATGACATGGTCGTCTTCATTAGCATTATGTTTTTTATCGCTCATGGCGACGCTTTCATTGCGCGCCTTGGTGCGGCGCAAAACCGCGCGGATGCGCTCGATCAAAAGGCGTTGCGAAAACGGCTTGGTAATATAATCATCGGCGCCCATTTTGAGGCCGAAAACTTCGTCAATCTCATCATCCTTGGAGGTGAGGAAAACCACAGGCATTTGGCTGGTTTGGCGCAGTTTCCGGAGCAATTCCAGCCCGTCCATGCGCGGCATTTTAATGTCGAAAATGCCGATATCGGCAGGGCTTTGGGCAAGCCCTGCCAGCGCGCTTTCACCATCGGTAAAGCTGCGCACGCCAAAGCCTTCGGCTTCCAGCGCCATGCGCACGGAAGCGAGAATATTGGC
>RFZE01000177.1 GCA_009920875.1 Alphaproteobacteria bacterium
GCGGCAAAACCCAAGCTCGCTATCGGGTTTGTTTTTCGGACATTCGATGAGGTCGACATGGGGAATATTCGCTTCAAATTCGGAATAGGGGACGGGACAGTCAGCCGCTGCAGCCGGTGTGATGAAAAGCAAAAATGCTATGAGAAAACGCATGGGGTCAGCCTCCTGAGCGCAATTTGGTGAACGGCAAAATGCGTGCCGGCTTGCGGCGCTTGGTTGGCGTTGTCGCGCGCGGTTCTAGCACCACCACTTTGGCGCAATTGTTACGCGCTTCCCTCATGAGCTGCAAGGTTGTTTTCTGGGTTCCTAGGTTTCGTGTCATGCCGGTTTCTCTTTCTGTTATTAATAATCATTATTAACTGGAAACAGAAATAAGTCAAGCGGCGGCACAAGTCTTTACCCCCAAAGTTGAGCTTTTGGCGGATAAATCGTCGCCCCGTCATAGCGCAAGCCATGGGCGCGGTCTTCGGCCAGCCAAAGTGGGCCGTCCAAATCGACCAAATCGGCATGCTGCGCCAATATCATGGCTGGTGCCATAGAGAGCGAGGTGGCGACCATACAGCCGACCATGATTTTGCGGCCGTCAAAATTGGCCGCTTGGGCGCAAGCCAGCGCTTCGGTCAGACCGCCCGTCTTGTCGAGTTTCAAATTGACCCAATCATAGGCGCGCGGCAATGCGCTCAGCGAGCCGCTATCATGCACGCTTTCATCGGCGCAAAAGGGCAGGTCAATATCAAGCAATCCGGCTTCTTGCGCTTGCGGCACGGGCTGCTCGAAAAATATCACGCCATAGCGCCCCAGCTGGTCGGCATAGCGCGCCAATTCATCAATCTGCCAGCCCTCATTACTGTCAACGATAAGCTGTGCATCGGGGCGCGCTTCGGCAATGGCGGCGAGGCGGGTGATGTCAGCCATTACACCCTCACGTCCACCCAGCTTGATTTTCAAGAGCGGATAAGCCTGTGCCTTTTCGGCTTGAGTGGCCATTTTATCGGCATCATCAATGACAATGGTGAAAGCGGTGGTGATGGGTTTAAGGTCTGTCTCTGCCAGTGTGGCAATGTCGGTTTTGCCCTGTTTGGCTTCGAGATCCCATAAAGCGCAATCAATCGCATTGCGCGCCGCACCGGGCAGCAGCGCGTCGAGCAGCGCATCGCGCGTCATACCGTTTGTCAAAGCCGCCTGTATGCTCTCAACCGCTGCCGTAACGGTTTCCATGCTTTCGCCATAGCGCTTATAGGGCACCGCCTCGCCGCGTCCGATATGGCCGTCTTGGGCAATCTCCACGCATAAGACATCGGCGCTTATTTTGCTGCCACGGGCGATTGAGAAGCGTTGTCGGAGCGGCCAGCTTTCGGCTCGAATGGTCAATTTGCGTTGCGTCATAATGCGGTCACTATGCCGCGCCGCAATGCTTGCCCTCAAGCCAAATTTCCGTATATTCATGGAGAAATTTTGGGAGGCTTATATGGCTAAAGTGACTTTTGTCGGTTCAGACGGAAAAGAAACAACTTGCGAAGGCAATGACGGCATGACCTTGATGGAAGTTGCCATCAAAAATTCAGTGCACGGCATTGATGCTGATTGCGGCGGCGCTTGCGCTTGTGCGACCTGTCACGTCTATGTTCGCGAAGACTGGAAAGAAGCAACCGGCGAACGCGAAGAAATGGAAAGCGACATGCTGGATTTCGCATTTGAAGTGAAAGAAAACAGCCGCTTGTCCTGTCAGATTAAAATCAGCGACGCTTTGGACGGTCTGATTGTCGATGTGCCGGAAAAACAGTTCTAAGTTTTTCTAACGCTTATCAAAAACGCCATATTCATAGGCAATTGAACTTTCAATAAGCTGCCGCCAGACCGGCTCTGCAATCTCGCGCGCCAATCCCGATTTTTCGGCCTCGGCCAAAACCAATTGCACCACTTCTTCAATGCGCGCTTCATCGCGCACCGTGTCGCGGCTGGGTTTCACCTCACCGGCGGCGGCAATCAGTTTTTGCCGTTCGGCCAAAAGCGCGACCAAGCGCTTGTCAAGCGCATCAATTTGTGCGCGAATCTCTTGCATTTCGGGGCAGGGGACGGGTGCGCGCTCGGTCATTGGTCGTCGTTCCATTTTGCGTGTTTCATGCCCTGGCGCACATAATCATAGCCGGTGATGAGGGTCAGACCGGCGGCCAGCCATAACAGTCCGAGGCCGGTTTCCGGCGCGTAATGGAAAATCAGGCGACCGCTCTCATCGACTAACAAAAAGCCAATGGCGACCATCAGCTTATCGGCAATCGGGTCAAGCATGCGTCCGAAGCCCGACTGCACGTCAAGTTTGC
>RFZE01000178.1 GCA_009920875.1 Alphaproteobacteria bacterium
TTGACATGTTGCGCCAGCACGTTGAAGCGGGCTGCACCGACATGCTGGCTGACGCGCCGGTCAATCACTTTATCGCCGCCGAAGCCACACCCGACCCCAAACCGGCGGCTGAACCGCCGCAAACAAAATCGTCAAAAGCAATGCCGCCCGAAACGACGCCTTTGGCAACGCCGGAAGCGCCGGCGGTCAATATCGACACCAGCGATTTGGCGGCTAAGGCCGATACGCTCGACGATTTGCGTAAAGCGATGGAAAATTTCGACGGCTGCGCTTTGAAAAAAACCGCCAAAAACATGGTTTTCTGCGACGGTGTGGCCGGTGCGAATATTATGCTTATCGGCGAAGCACCGGGGCAAGATGAGGATCGCCAAGGCAAACCCTTTGTCGGGCGCTCGGGCCAATTGCTCGATACCATGCTTGCCGCTATCGGCATCAGGCGCACGGAAAACCTGTATATTTCCAATGTTGTGCCGTGGCGACCGCCGGGCAATCGCACCCCATCAGCCGATGAAATTGCCATATGCAAGCCGTTTATCGCGCGCCATATTGCCTTGACCAAGCCCGATATTTTGCTGCTGGTCGGCAATATTTCCAACAAAACACTACTCGACACACAAACCGGCATTACCAAATTACGCGGCCAATGGCAGAGCTATAAAGCTGACGGGCTTGATATTCCCGCCCTGCCCTTATTACACCCGGCCTATGTTTTGCGGCGACCTGAAACCAAAGCCGATATGTGGGCTGACTTATGCCTGCTCCGGAAAAGACTGGCTGACTGATGCGCAAAATTCCGCTTCTACTGGCGGCTTTTTTTGCCGCTTACGGCCTCGTTAATACGGCATCAGCCAATGAGGGATTGCCGCCGCCTGAGCCGCGCCCCGATTACCGTCCCACCAAACTGCCCGATGCGGTTTTGTATAAAAATATTTTCAGCCTGCAGGAAACCGGCAAATGGGCGCGCGCCGACCGGCTTATCAATAAGCTGGAAGATACAAGCCTGATGGGGCATGTGCTGTTTCAACGTTATATGCACCCGACCGCTTATCGCGCGCGCTGGACGGAGTTGCGCGACTGGTTGAAAAACTATGCCGACCTGCCGGGCGCATGGCGTGTTTATAAGCTGGCGCAAAAACGCAAACCGCGCGGCGTCTCTATGCCCAAACGACCGCCCTCGCGGGTTTATTTCAATGAGCGCGCCAGCGCCGGTCAGCCGCTTTTCCGAAGCCGCAATGCGCGCCGCATTAAAAACCGCGTTGAATATTTGGTGCGCCGCGAGCGCCCGACCCAAGCGCTGAAATATATTTCCGAACGCTCACAAGACCGCCGCCTGAAACGTCCTGAAACGCATTTTCTCAAATCCTTGATCGCGCGCTCCTATTATATTGAAGGCAAAGTGCCCGAGGCGCTTAAGCTGGCGCGCGAAGCGGCCGAGTCGCGCAATCTGGTGCAAATGGCGGATTGGCATGCGGCGCTGGCCGCTTATCGCCTTGGCCAAATTGATTTGGCCATTACGCATTTTGAAAAACTGGCCCGCAACCGCACGGCCAGCGACCCCTTGCGGGCCAAAGCATCATTTTGGGCAGCACGCAGTCTGCGCCAAACCGGCGAAGTGCAAAAAGCCGAAGAACATTTCCGTGTGGCCGCGCAAAGCGGGCCGAATTTCTATGCCTTGCTGGCCATGCAGCATATTCGGGGCGGCGTCGCCATTGAATGGCGACGCGTCGACAATAACGGCGATGATTTATTCGCTGCCCATCCGGCTGTTCGCCGCGCCACCGCGCTGCGCGCTGCCGAACAAGAGGAATTGGCCGAACTGGAATTGCTCTATTTGCAAGAAAGACTGAGCGATATTGAGGCGCGCGCGCTTTTGGGGTTTGCCCGCGAGCGGCAATATCCGGCCGTGCAATTGGCACTGGCGGCGCGACTGGGCGGCAATATTGCCAATGGCCTCCCCCTGCCGCTGCTTGAAAGCAATTACCCGATTGTCGAAATTGAAACGCGCGGCATTGACCGTGCCCTTTTGCTGGCGCTTATTCGACAAGAAAGCCGCTTCAAGGCGCGCGCCAAATCGCATGCCGGGGCACGCGGACTGATGCAAATCATGCCGGGCACGGCCGCCTTTGTGACTGGCGATTGGACGCTCTATCGCCGTCGTGGCCGCGACCAATTACTTGATTCCGAACTCAATCTGGAAATCGGGCAAAAATATCTCGCCATGTTAATGGGTGAAGATTATTTCAACGGCTCATTGGTGCATATGCTGGCCGCCTATAATGGCGGGCCGGGCAATGTGCGGCGCTGGCGACG
>RFZE01000179.1 GCA_009920875.1 Alphaproteobacteria bacterium
GCTTGCTTTTCGCGCCCCGGCATGCCGCTAATGGCGGCTTGGGCGGTGTGGCATGTCGGCAAATCGACCGTCTGTTTGAGGGTGATATCGCCGCCGTCAATTTGCACCAAAAGCGTCGCTTGCGCGGCCGCTTGAAGATCCATGCTCAAGGCGCGCTTTTCATTTTCCAGCTTTTCTATCTGTTGTGCGTGCAGGGCTGCCGGTGAGGCTTTTTTACCGCTTTGCGCCATGGCCGCAGCATTATCTGCCGCAATCGCCTGACCGCTAACGCGCTCAACCAAATAGCTGCCCATGCCTTGCATTTGCGCACAGCCGCCCAATGCCAGCATTAAAGCGGCACAGCCGAGCTGTTTAGCAATTTTATGGCGATTGATAAAACGCATCGTCCCTTTATCAATCAAATAGATAGTCAAGGGAAGTAATTTTTGCGGTTTGGGGAATGGTGGAGCCAGGCGGAATCGAACCGCCGACCTCTTGCATGCCATGCAAGCGCTCTCCCAACTGAGCTATGGCCCCTATAGGGTAAATTCTGGCGGAAACTAATCGAAGGCGTCGCCGCAATCAAGTGAAAAACGGGCGCGCCTTAAATTACCGGCGTCCGACTACTCATCCTCTTCATCATCTTCGAGGAAGCTTTCTTCTTCTTCCTCATCTTCGAGCAGCGTCTCGTCTTCATCATCATCGTCAAGCAGCGCTTCATCCTCGTCAAATTGTTCCAGCGTTTCATCATCATCGCTGTCAGCCGTTTCTTCTTCGGCCATATCTTCGAGGCTCAGCGCGTCATCATCGGTTTCTTTTTCTTCAGCCGTCGGCGCAATGTCGGGTCGTAGACATGCCCGCATTTCGGACAAACAGCAGGAGACTTATTCAAATCGTAGAATTTGGCGCCACAGGCCTCACAAACGCGCTTTGTTCCCAGTTTCGGATCAACCATCCGACCCTCCGGTGAAAATTAACAGAAAAATGTTCCTGCCATGAAGCGCCCTCTCTGTCAAAGGTTAAGTCAATGGCCTGCGCAATGCACATTCGGCTGCTTGACGATAGGGCTGAAAAACGCGACAAAGCGCCATGAGCGCGGCGTTGCAAAATTTACCAGCACAGGCCAGGCGGGCGGATGCCCTCAGCGGCACAGTGCGCGTGCCGGGTGATAAATCAATCTCGCATCGCGCCCTTATTCTGGCCGCCATGGCGACCGGCACCAGCAAGATCAACGGCCTGTTGGAAGGGGCTGATGTGCTGGCCACCATGCGCGCCATGCAGGCTTTGGGGGCGCATATTGAAAAACACGATAATGGCGATTGGCATGTGACCGGTGTCGGGCCGATGGGTTTGACTGCCCCGGCCGAAGCGCTTGATTTCGGCAATGCCGGTACCGGTGTCAGGCTGGTTATGGGGCTGGTGGCCGGTGCCGCCATTGGCGCACGATTTATCGGTGACGCCTCTTTATCGGCGCGCCCGATGGAACGCATTTTGCAGCCTTTGCGTTTGATGGGCGCGCAAGCGCAAGCGACAAATGGCTGTCTGCCCGTGATGATTGAACCGGCCGCTCTAATACCGGCTGTCATCACTCCCGATATCGCTTCGGCACAGGTCAAGTCAGCCATTTTATTGGCCGCTTTAGGGGTCGCGGGCACCACCATGGTGCGCGAGAAAATTGCCACACGCGGCCATAGTGAAACCATGTTGCGCCTGATGGGGGCCGATATTCGCGTGCAAGAAAAAGACGGCTATAGCGCGGTTAGCCTGCATAATGAAAACGGCCCGACCAAGCTGAAAGCGACCGATTTACATGTTCCCGGCGACCCGTCATCCGCAGCTTTTCCGCTTATTGCTGCGCTCACCGTGCCGGGTTCGGATGTGGTGTTGGAAAATATCATGCTCAATCGCCAGCGCGACGGTCTTATCCGTGTTTTGCGCGCTATGGGCGGTGATATTGCCGTCACCAATGAACGCCAAGCCAGTGGAGAAATAATGGCCGATTTGCGGGTGCGATACGGGCCGCTCAAAGCGGTCAATGTCGCGCCCGAAACGGCGCCGGATATGATTGATGAATTTCCCGCTTTGGCGGTTGCGGTGGCGGCAGCCGAAGGCACCAGCCATATGGCCGGGCTGGCTGAATTGCGGGTCAAAGAGAGCGATCGCCTTGCCGCCATGGAAGCCGGTCTCAAAGCCAATGGGGTGCAGGTGGAAGCGGGCGATGATTGGTTGCGTGTTACGGGCGGCCCGATTGTCGGCGGCGCGCGCGTCAAAACCCATCACGACCACCGTATTGCCATGGCG
>RFZE01000180.1 GCA_009920875.1 Alphaproteobacteria bacterium
ATGGCTACAATATTTAAGAATTTTTTGAATAATGATGTTGCTACGACTCGCACTCTTTTGCACGAGGCGATTCCAGTTACAGGAACAATTGTTTCTGGCACATATAATAGTGATGGGAATATCAAGAATTATGCTTTCCACCAGCTTGGTCGCAAAATCAGCTTCTTCGACCGATAAATTGCCGCGGCCTTTGACCAACACATTGACCTGATGCGGCTCAATGGAGCCCGAAAACTCAACACCATTATTATATTCGCCGAATAATATGACCACGGTGGTGAGTAGGGCGACAGCCGTGGCAATGGTTGTTAACGGCCAATTCATGCACATTTTCAAAAAGCGCAAATAGCGGCCGGTCATGCCCGTCATATCGCGCACATTAATGCGTTTTTCGCCTGACAGATTTGTCAGCAATTCATCACCTTCTTGCTCGGACTTGCCGAACAGACCGCCAATAACAGGGAGGAATAACATGACTGTAGCCAGCGAGGCGCTGAGCAGGATAATCACCGTAATCGGCAAATAGGACATGAATTTGCCGCTGACACCGGGCCATAGCAGCATGGGGCCGAAGGCGGCCAATGTGGTCGCGGTGGATGACAAAATGGGCCAGAACATGCGCGATGACGCCATGGCATAGGCTTCACGTCGCTCCACGCCCTCGGCCATTTTGCGGTCGGCATATTCAACCACGACAATCGCCCCGTCGACGAGAATACCGACCGACAGAATAAAGCCGAACATAATCATCATGTTCAACGTCATGCCCATCATGTCGACAATCAAAAAGCCGACAAGGAAAGATGTCGGAATGGACAGGCCGACCAGCAAAGCGGAACGCAGACCCAGCGCGGCAATAACCAAAATCATCACCAGCATAATCGCATTGGAAATTGAGGTTTCCAGCGAGCCAATCATCTCAAAAATGAAATCGGAAATATCCGACGAGAAATCGACCTCAATAGTTTCCGGCCAATCGGCCGTATATTCTTTACTGAGCGTGCGCACTTGCTGTGTCGTCTCGACGATATTTGCGCCCAGACGCTTCACCACTTCAATCGAAATGGTCGGTTCGCCATTAAAACGGGCATAAACATCTTGGTCTTTAAATGTGCGGCGCACTTCGGCAATATCGCTCAGCTGCACCACAGCATCGCCGCGTGACTTGATGGGGATTTGGCGAATATCGGCTTCGCTCTCAACCAGCCCGGGCACGGAAAGCGAGAAACGACCTTGACCGCTATCAATACTGCCTGCCGGAATAAGCTGATTATTGCGCGCCAAAACAGAATAAAGTTCATCGGCGGTGATGTTGTAGTTTTCCATCGCCCGCGGGTCGATGACAATCTCCAGCACTTCCTCACGCTGGCCGACAAGCTTGGCCTCCAGCACATTGGGCATGCCCGCGATTTCTTCTTTCAGCATTTTGGCGTGGCGGTAAAGCTCGCGCTCAGAATCGCTGCTTGTCAAATTGACCATAATGACGGGAAACAGACCGGCATTGAACTCGCGCACATCCGGCTCTTCGGCGTCATCGGGCAATTCTGAGCGCACTTGATCCATTTTTTCGCGCACATCAACCAGCGCTTGGTCTTCATCAAAGCTGACGTCAAACTCAAGCAATACGGCGCCGTAATTTTGCGCCGATATGGACTGCATTTCCTTCAGTCCGGTCAGTGTGCGCAGCTCAAGCTCCATCGGCTTGACCAAAAGCCGCTCCGCATCAGCCGGAGAAATGCCGGGCAAAACCACGCCGACATAAACAACCGGTATTGGAATGTCAGGGTCAGCCTCGCGCGGCAGTGTCAGATAAGAAGACAAGCCACCCAAAAGCAATGCCGCCAAAATGGTCAGCACGGCGCGGCTGCGCCCCATAGCGGCTGTGATGAAGCGATACATTATTGCTCACCGCCAAATGACGGAGCTGCGCCGGCCATTTGTTCCATTTCAAATTCAACCTCGCGCCCGTCGCGCGTATATTCACCACCACGCACAATCACCATTTCAGAAGCGGCCAGACCGGTGACGACAGCGCCTTTTTGGTCATCGACAATAATCTGCACGGGGCGCAGGGCGACGCGGCCATTATCAACCACCCGCACGCTCAAACGACCGTCATCAGCCAGTGTCAGTACGCTTTGCGGCACACGGCTGGCAATCACTTCGCCGGCATTAATGGTCAATTCTGCCGTCATGCCATCGCGCAAAGCGAGGTCTTTATTCGGCACTTCCAATTCAACACGAAAAGTGCGCGTCGTCAGATTGGGGCTTTCAGCAATG
>RFZE01000019.1 GCA_009920875.1 Alphaproteobacteria bacterium
CGCCCAATTTCGACAATCGGGCTTGTGCCATCAGCCACATTATTTTGCATTATACCGATATGGCCGATTGCGAAGCGGCGCTAGCGCGGTTGTGCGATGCGGCGGCCAAAGTCTCGGCGCATTATCTCATTCGCCGCGACGGGCATATTTTCCAACTGGTCGATGAGGGCGCGCGCGCATGGCACGCCGGTGTCTCGTTCTGGCGCGGCGAGACGGATATGAACTCGGCCTCTATCGGCATTGAGCTTGACCATGACGGACATAAAGACGGCGCGATGGCGGCTTTCCCCGAAGCGCAAATGGCAGCGCTCATTAAGCTCTTGCAAGAGGTGAGGGCGCGGCACGCCATTGCGCCGCAAAATATTCTCGGTCATAGCGATATTGCGCCCGGCCGCAAAAAAGACCCCGGTGAGGCGTTTGACTGGGCCGCGCTGCATCAAGCGGGTTTCGGCCTATGGCCGGACAATGTGCCGATAGAAGATGTGCCGCCGCTCGCTTTGGGCAGTGAAGACAAAGCCGTCGCGCCGCTGCAAAAAGCGCTCGCGGCCCTCGGCTATCAGATTACCGCTGACGGGGTTTACGGGCTGCAAACGCAAGCCGTCATCAGCGCCTTTCAACGCCATTTCCGCCCCGCCAAAATCGACGGCACGGCCGATGCGGAAACGCAAACGTTGGTTTATGCGGTTTGTCGTTTGGTGTGAGTGCATAACTCATTGCACTTATTGCCCTCGATTTAACTTATTGAGAATAGCTTGCTTCACCCGCGTCGCTGATTGTGCAAGGGTCTTTCTGTGCGCCATATGACGAATGGCGCGCGGGGCATCAGCAAGCCCATCGACAGCGGCAAGGCCGCTTTGAAGATTCAAAGCGGTTTGCGCTTTTTTAAGCCTTTGTCGTCAACCTCGTCACCACAGCTTCGGTTGGGGTGACGGCGGAATAAAATAGCCTCCGGCGAATACGTCGTTGTCACTCTGTTGATGACTTGCTGACACCCCTGCACTCGCTTTTCGCGAGTGCCGTTTCGCTTTGAAGAAGAAAAAGGGGGCGGCGATGGGCAACTATCATTTAATGGCTGATTTTTTCAGCACATGGCGGTCAATGAATGACATAACCAAAAATATCTTCGTCATTGGGTTTTATTTGACAATCATCGCCTGCCTTTTTGCACGCTATTGGTTGCATGACTGGCTTATCAGCCGAAAAGAACTGCGCCAGTTTTACTTTCAAAATCATGAGGCTTTGGTCCGCGAGCGCAAAAGAAAAGCCGAAGCCCAAGACAGGACATCTTGACGCTATCAATCAGACGGCCTATGCCAGTCTCCGGTCAGAGGGTCGGGCGGTCGCTCCCATGCAAATGGGGGAGGAAAGTCCGGGCTCCATGGAAACACGGCGCCGGATAACATCCGGCGGAGGTGACTCCAGGGAAAGTGCCACAGAAAGCAAACCGCCTGCTTCATATTTTATGGGGGAGGTAAGGGTGAAAGGGTGCGGTAAGAGCGCACCGCGTGGCCGGTAACGGCCATGGCAGGGTAAACCCCGTCGGGAGCAAGACCAAATAGAGACGGCATATGGCCCCGTTTCCGGGTCGTCGTCCGGGTAGGTTGCACGAGGTGTTCGGTAACGGGCATCCCAGATGAATGATCGCCGCCTTTTCTTCGGAAAAGCGCACAGAACCCGGCTTACAGACCCTCTGATCTTTAATTTATTGCGCGGCAGGCTTGGCCTATGGCCCGCGCCGCGCAACCGGCCGTCAACCGCCGGAAGGCGGTTGAGCGCGAAAACCCTAACGATATTCACGCACCAACGCTCAACGGCGTCAGCCGTTGACGCCGCGTCTTCAGGCGCAGACGACGCCCCGCCAGAGGCTTGGGGCGGAGGTCATGCCTGCCTGAAGATATAGTTAAAGTCCCGTTTTCACCCTTATTTACGGGTAGGTTTCCCGTTGACACCCATAATATCCCGTGTTATCCCAGACTATCCCGTCTTGAGCCAGCAATTTATAAGATGGGTGTGGCCAAACCTGTTTGGGCACAACATGTGAAGGGGAAGCGGACATGACCATGTTCATGTCAACCATTTCGGGCAAAATAGATGCCAAAGGCCGCGTCTCAGTGCCGTCTGTCTTTCGTTCCGCCATTTCGGCGCAAAACGGGGCAGCGCAGTCGGGCGCGCCGCAAGGCATTTTTGTCTATCCCTCTTTCACTGAAAACGCCATTGAAGGCGGCGGCCACACGCTGATGAATGATATCGGCGCGATGGTCGAACGGTTGAACCTATTTGCCGAAGAACGCGACGCGCTGGCAGCCTCGCTCTTTGCCGACAGTCACCACTTGAATTTCGATGCCGATGGCCGCGTTTCCCTTCCGGCCGCATTGCTGGCGCATGCCGGTATCGAAAAAGAGCTGTGCTTTGTCGGCATGGGCGGCAAATTCCAGATTTGGAATCCGCAAGGTTTTGCCGATTTCAGATCGAAATCCCGCGCCATGGCGCTTGAACAGCGCGGTCTGTTGCAATCGCTCAGTCATGCCCCGCCGGGCGGCACGGACGGGTCACAACAATGAGCAGTGGGGGTGACGTGAACAGGCAGCAGCAAAGCGTGCCCCCGATTTCGGCTCCGCATATTCCGGTTCTTCTGAATGAAGTGGTTACGGCGCTTGCCCCGCAAGCCGGTGAGGTGATGGTCGATGGCACTTTCGGGGCCGGTGGCTATTCGCGTGCTTTATTGCAGGCCGCCGATTGTGCGGTGATTGCCATTGACCGCGACCCTGACACTAAAGCCCATGCCGATAAGCTGGCGCCGGCTTTTGGCGACCGCTTTTCCTATCTCGCGGGCTGTTTCGGCGATATGCAAGATTTGCTGACCGCGCCGGTCGATGGGGTCACGCTCGATTTGGGCGTTTCCTCCATGCAGCTTGATGAGGCGGCGCGTGGTTTTTCCTTCATGCGCGACGGCCCGCTCGATATGCGGATGAGCCAAGACGGGTTGAGCGCTGCCGATTTGCTCAATGAAGGGGCAGCTGAATTATTGAGCGATATCATCGCCGTTTATGGCGAGGAGCGGCGTGCCCGCGCCATTGCCAAAGCGATTATTGCGCGCCGCGAAGATAAGCCGATGGCGCGCACCGGCGATTTGGTTGATGCGGTGTGCTCAGTTCTGGGTGCGCCGCGTTACGGCAAGGCACATCCGGCGACGCGCACGTTTCAGGCTTTGCGGATTTATTTGAACGATGAGTTGGGAGAGCTGATGCGCGGGCTGCAAGCGGCCGAGCAGGTTTTGAAGCCGGGCGGGCGCTTGGCTGTGGTGACCTTTCACTCGCTGGAAGACCGTATGGTGAAGCAGTTTCTGGCTCCGCGTACCGGCCGCGTCGGTCGCCCGTCGCGCCATTTGCCCGATGTCGAAATGGCACGCCCAAGCTTTGCCGATGCCGCCAAGCGCAATGTCAAAGCCGGTGCGGCTGAGGTAGATGCCAATCCGCGCGCCCGTTCGGCGCGCCTGCGCGTGGCCCTGCGAACCGATGCCCCGGCCTTTGCGGCCAATGCCGATTTACTGCCCAAGCGCGCGCCGCAACAATTCTCAAAGCGAGAGGTGATGTGATGGTCCGCATGCTCAATATCGCACTGCTCTTTGTTTTCGTCATTTTGGTGGCGGCGCTTTATCACATTCGCTATTCGGCTGAAGCGGAAGCCAAAGCGCTGCGCGACACGCAACGCATTATGGCGGCTGAGCAAGACCGCCGCCGCACATTGCAAGCCGAATGGGCCAGCCTCAATGATCCGCGCCGCTTGCAAATATTGTCGCGGCAATATTTATCGCTTGATTATTTGCGCGCCTCGCAAGTGCTTGATTTGCGCGATGAAACAACGCTCAGCATTCCCGTGCTGATGGTGCCGCAAGGAGATGATGATGCGGAGCGGTAAGCTGCCTCTCGTGCCGGTCGGCAATGACTGGGCCATGGTGTTGGGCGGGCGGCTCGGCCGTCGCGCCGGAGATTTGACGCAGCATGCGGTTGAGACAACGCGCTCGCGCCTGCGCCTTGCATTGATTTGCTTCTTTATCGTGTTTTCGGTTTTGGGCGGTCGCTTGGTGCAATTGACCGTGCTCGATGCGGCTCCGGCACAACGCAGCGCCGGCGTGCATAAAAACAATCTCATGCGTCCGGCCATTACCGACCGTAATGATGTGGTGCTGGCGACACAAATCACCACTGTTACGCTGGGTGCCGATGCGGCAAAAATATCAGATGGCGCGAAAATGGCGGTTCAGTTGAAAGCCGTCTTGCCGCGTTTGAACGAAGCGCGCGCGGCACGATTGCTGGCCGGTAAGGCACGCTATGTCACCTTAATGTCGGGGCTGACACCGGCGCAAAAACAAGATGTGTTGGCCTTTGGCAATCCGGCCTTGAAATTGACGCAAAGCACCAGCCGCGTTTATCCGGCCGGTGAGGTGACGGCACATACGGTCGGCTTTACCAGTTCCGATTTGCGCGGCCTGTCAGGGCTGGAGCTTTATCTCGACGGCTTGTTGGAAGAAGAGGCGATTTATGGCGCCTTGAAGACCAGTCTCGACATTCGTGTGCAACACGCGGTGCGCGATGTGTTGAGCGATACCATCAAGACCTTCTCAGCGCGCGCCGGTGGGGCGCTGGTCGTTGATGCGCATAATGGTGAAATTTTGGCGCTTGTCTCACTGCCTGATTTTGATGCCAATGCGCCGATGCGCAACGGCCAAGACAGCCATTTCAACCGCATGACTTTGGGGGTCTATGAGCTTGGCTCGATTTTCAAAGTGTTCACCGCCGCTATGGCTTTGGATAGCGGCATGGTTGCGGCGCATGAAACTTTTGACACGGCAGAGCCGCTGCAAATCGGGCGTTATAAAATCAATGACCCGCATGGCGAAGAACGCCCCTTAAGCATTGAGGAAATTATTGTCCATTCTTCCAATATCGGCTCGGCCAAGCTGGCGCTGCGCGTGCCTCAAGATGTGCATTATGATTTTCTGCAGAGGCTCGGCTTCACCGATACGCTGGATATGGAATTGCCGGAGCGCACCGCACCATTAACGCCAACGCGCTGGACCGATATTGAGCGCGCCACATCGTCTTATGGCCATGGTATTTCGGTCACGCCCCTGCATGCCGTCATGGCCGGTGCGGCGATGATTAATGGCGGCATTCTCTATCAGCCGAGCTTGCGCAAAGTCGGCCTGCCGGTCGGCGAGCGGGTGATTTCGGCGCAAACCAGCGCCGAACTGCGCGCCATGATGCGCGCCGTGGTGGCCAGTGGCACGGGTCGCCAAGCCGATGCGCCGGGTTATCAAGTTTTGGGTAAAACCGGCTCTGCCGAAAAGCCGCAAGCGGGTGGCTATAATAAAAATGCATTGGTGACATCTTTCCTCGGGGCTTTTCCGGCACGCGCGCCGCGCTATGCCATGCTCGTCATGCTCGACGAGCCGCAAGCGACGGACGAGACTTACGGCTATAATTTGGCCGGTTGGAATGCCGCCCCTGCAGCCGGTGAAATTGTCCGCCGCATTGCACCCTTGCTTGGTGTGTTGCCGCATTTTGACAATCCTGCCGAGCAAGCATCGCTGGCTCTGCCCGAAATCTCAAATCAGTTAAGGGGAGGCTTGGCCGATGCGTCTCGATGAGCTGACCCATATGAAATTGGCTGATGCGACCATGGCGTCGATTGATATTTGCGGCATCAGTGCCGATAGCCGCACCGTGCAGCCCGGTTATTTATTCGCCGCTCTGGCCGGCGTCGAAGCCGATGGCCGTTCTTTTGTCGGGCAAGCGATAGAAAACGGCGCTGCCGCGATTTTGACGCAAGAGCCGATGGTGGCCGGTGTGCCGGTGGTGACTAGTGATAATCCACGCCGCGATCTGGCGTTGATGGCTGCACGTTTTTTTGAAGTGCAGCCGCCGCATATTGCCGCCATTACCGGCACCAATGGCAAAACATCCAGCGCCGTGTTTTTGCGCCAGCTTTTTGCTGCAGCAAATTATAAAGCGGCTTCTTTGGGGACGCTCGGCATTGATATGGGGGGTGGGGCTATTGAAGCGACGCTCGACCACACCACGCCCGAGCCGGTGCGCCTGCATGCGGCCTTGCGCGATTTGGTGGCACATCAAGTGACCCATCTGGCGATGGAAGCATCAAGCCACGGTTTGGCACAATATCGTTTGGATGGGGTGCACTTATCGCTTGCCGGTTTCACCAATTTATCGCGCGACCATCTCGATTATCATGCCGGCGCGGAAGAGTATGCCGCTGCCAAGCAACGTTTGTTCACCGAAATATTGGCAGCTGACGGCACGGCCGTCATTACCATGACGCAGGACGCCGGGGTGGCAATGGCTGCGGCCTGTGCTGCAACCGGTCGCTCAGTGCTGGAAGTCGGGCGGCCCGGCGATGCGGTTCATATGGCCATCACGGCGCGTCGCGCCACCGGACTTGACGTCACTGTTGACTTGGACGGCGCGCGTCATGATGTAACGCTGCCGCTTATTGGCGATTTCCAAATTGAAAATCTGACGCTGGCTATGGGTATGGCGAAAGCTGCCGGAATTGACGCCACAACCATATTGGAGGCGTGTCGCGATTTACAAGCGCCGCGCGGGCGCATGCAATTGGCCGGTCGCACATCTGAAGGGGCAGCGGTTTTTGTCGATTACGCGCATACGCCGGACGCGTTGGAAAATGCGCTGACCGCTTTGCGCCGCCATGTACCCCAAGGCGGGCGTTTGCTTGTCATGTTCGGCTGCGGCGGCGATCGCGATAGCGGCAAGCGACCTGAAATGGGGGCTGTCGCTGCCAATCACGCTGATATGGTTTTCGTAACCGATGACAATCCGCGCCATGAAGATGCGGCTGATATTCGCGCTGCCATTATGGCGGCGTGTCCCGATGCGACCGAGATTGGCGATCGGGGCGCGGCCATTGAAGCCGTGCTTGCGGCGGCACAAGCTGATGATTTGGTTTTGCTGGCCGGTAAAGGTCATGAGAGCGGGCAAATTATCGGCGACATAATTTTGCCGTTTGATGACGTCACAATGGCGCAATCCATATTGGCGTCGAAAGGAGGGCACCATGCGTGATGTTCTCTGGCACGGCAAAGAAGTTTTGGCCGCCTTGCAGGCGCATCTCACCGCATCCCCCGGCGCTGATTGGCAGGCGCAAGGTTTGGCGATTGATACGCGCGATTTATTGGCCGGTGATATTTTTGTCGCCTTGCCGGGCGAAAAAGCGCATGGCCATGATTATGTCGCGCAAGCTTTCCAAGACGGCGCGGCGGCGGCTTTGGTTGGCGCCGATTTCGAGGCTGCCGATTTGGATAAAGACGCCGTGCTGCTGCCGGTTGATAATGTTCTGGCAGCATTGGAAAGCTTGGCGCGCGCAGCGCGCAAACGCAGCGCCGCGCAAATTATTGCCATTACCGGCAGTGTCGGCAAAACCGGCACCAAAGCCAGCCTTGCCGATGCGTTGGCCAAATCGGGCAAAACCCATGCTGCCGAGCGCAGCTTCAACAATCACATCGGCGTGCCGCTCTCTTTGGCGCGTCTGCCGCAAGATGCTGAATATGGTGTCTTTGAATTGGGTATGAACCATGCCGGTGAGATTGCCGCTTTGGTCGATATGGTCAGGCCGCATTGCGCCATCATCACCACCATTGCGGCGGCGCATATTGAAAATTTCCCGTCAATGGAAGCGCTGGCCGCAGCGAAAGCAGAAATTCTTTCAGGTGTCGAAAGCGGCGGTAGCGCCGTATTGCCGTTTGACAATGCTTATTTTGATGCGCTGCGAAAAGAGGCCGAGGCACAGGCGCTCAATATTGTCAGCTTCTCGGCGGAAGGGCGTGACGGCGCCGATAATCGCGTCAATCGCGCCAAACTGCACGCCACTTGCTCTTGCGTCACAGCGATGATGGGCGCGCAGCCCGTGACTTACAAAATCGGTGCGCCGGGCATTCATTTGGTGGCCAATAGTCTGGCCGTGCTCAGTGCCGTGCAATTGGTTGGTGCCGATTTGGCCTTGGCAGCTTTGTCTTTGGCCGAGCATGACGGCATGGCAGGGCGCGGCGCGCGCTATCGTTTGGGTGCTGATAATGCGCCGATTACGCTGATTGATGAGAGCTATAATGCCAACCCCACTTCAATGGCGGCGGCGCTTGAGACATTGGGTTTGACCCCCCGCAAAGGGCGCGGGCGCCGTATTGCGGTATTGGGCGACATGGCCGAGCTTGGTGATGATGCGACGCAACTCCATGCCGCTTTGGCCGATAAGACGGAAAGCGCCGATATTGATTTGGTGATTACCTGCGGCGCGCTGATGCAGCATTTACACAATGCGCTGCCCCCCGGCCGCATTGGCGCGCATGCCGAGGATCACGAGGCGGCGCTCAAGATTTTGCGTGATGAATTGCAAGACGATGATGTCGTGATGATTAAAGGCTCCAATGCCAGCCGCATGGGCTTGGTGGTGGAGGGCTTGATTGACCTTTTGACCGATACCCCACAACAAAAAGAGGCGCGCTGATGTTTTATTATATGACTCAAATTTTGGGCGATGTGCCGGGGGGTAATCTTTTCAATTACATCACCTTCCGCGCCGGTGGTGCGACCATGACGGCCCTGCTCATCAGTTTTATTTTGGCGCCGTGGATGATCAATACATTGCGTAATCGCCAAGGCCGTGGCCAACCCATTCGCGCCGATGGCCCGCAATCCCATTTGACGACGAAGGTCGGCACGCCGACCATGGGCGGCTTGCTTATTCTGTTGGCTTCTATCGGCTCGACCCTTTTATGGGGCAATTTACAAAACATATTTTTGTGGATTGCCTTGCTCACCACTATGGGCTTCGGGCTTATCGGCTTTGCCGATGATTATTCAAAATTGCGCGGCCATTCCAGCGATGGCGTGCCGGGGCGCGTCAAGCTTGTGCTGGAATCGCTGATTGCTATTGTCGCAATCATATTCATCAGCGCCAATCTGCCGCCCGAATTGGCGACCAGCTATGCCGTGCCGTTTTTCAAAGACCTGCTTTTGCCGTTCGGCTTGCCGCTCTATTTGATTGCCGGTCTGATTGTTATTGTCGGCTCATCCAATGCGGTCAATCTGACCGATGGGCTGGACGGGCTGGCCATTGTGCCGACAATGATTGCCGCCGCCAGTTTCGGCTTTATCGCCTATCTCGTCGGCAATGCCATTTTCGCCAATTATCTGCAAGTCCATTACGTGCCGGGCACGGGCGAACTGGCCGTGTTCTGTGCCGCGCTTATCGGCTCGGGTCTCGGCTTTCTTTGGTATAATGCACCGCCCGCCGCCGTGTTTATGGGTGACACCGGCTCATTGGCTTTGGGCGCGGCGCTGGGCACTATTGCCATCATCACCAAGCATGAATTGGTGCTCGCCATAATTGGCGGGCTGTTTGTGCTGGAAGCGGTATCGGTGATTGTGCAGGTTGCCTCCTTCAAGCTGACCGGCAAACGGGTCTTTGCGATGGCGCCACTGCATCACCATTTCGAGCAGCGCGGCTGGGCCGAAAGCACCATTGTCATTCGGTTTTGGATTATTTCCGTCGTCCTCGCGCTGGTCGGCCTTGCCACGTTGAAGCTGAGGTAATTGATGATTGCATTGCCGACATATTCAGGTGAGACCGCCATATTCGGACTGGGCCGTTCGGGCCTCGCAGCCGTGGCGGCGCTGTGCGCGGTGGGCAATCGCGTGGTCGCGTGGGATGATGCGGAAGCACCGCGCGCCAAAGCGGCTGAATTGGGCGCCGATATTCGCGATTTGGCACAAGATTTCGGCACGGCAGAGCGTTTGATTGTCAGCCCGGGCGTGCCATTGACCCATCCTGAACCGCATGGGGTGATTGCCGCAGCGCGCGCCGCCAATGCCGAAATTTGGGGCGATATGGATTTATTTGCCGACGCGCTGGCGCATGGTGACCTGGGCGAGGCGGTAACGCTAATCGGCATTACCGGCACCAATGGCAAGTCAACCACCACGGCACTGGTAACGCATATGCTGGAAATGGCGGGTCACAAAACCCATCAGGGCGGCAATATCGGCACGCCGGTTTTGGAGCTGCCGCTTGAGAAAGGCGCGGCCTATGTGCTTGAGCTGTCATCTTACCAGCTTGATTTGAACCGCCGCTTTGATGTCGATATCGGCGTTTGGCTCAACCTCACCCCCGACCATTTGGACCGGCATGGCGATATGGCCGGTTATGCAGCGGCTAAAGCGCAACTCTTTGCCGATGGCAAAGCGGCGCGGGCGCGCATTATCGGCATTGACGATGCGTATATGCGCGCACTGGCCGATAATCTGGCACAAGACGGTTTGCCGCTTGTGACATTGGGCGCGCAAAATGCCGATTTGATTTATCTCGCCAATGCTTTTCAAGACGGCAGCGAGAATATATCGCTGGCCGATTATCCTGCTCTGCCGGGCGCGCATAATGCGCAAAACGCTGCCGCCGCTTTTGCTGTCGGTCAGGCTATGGGGCTGTCGCAAAAACAAATCTTGGCAGCGTTTGAAAGCTTTGGCGGCATGCCGCATCGGCTGCAAATTATTGCTGACTATGAAGCCATTAAATTCGTCAATGACTCGAAAGCAACCAATATTGAGGCGACGCGCCATGCTCTGGCCGCTTTTGACAATATTTACTGGATTGCCGGTGGGCGCGCCAAGATGGATGCTGACGGTCAAATCGGCTTGGATATGTTGAATCCTTATTTCGGCAATGTGCGCGGTGCTTATCTCATTGGCGAAGCGGCGCAGGTCTTTGCCAACGCCTTGGCCGATGCCATGCCGACAAGGGTTTCGGGCACGCTTGACCAAGCGGTCGCTGATGCGGCCATGCAAGCCAAGTCCGATCATTTGGAGGCGCCGGTTGTTCTCTTGTCGCCGGCCTGCGCCTCATTTGACCAATATGAAGATTTCGAAGCACGCGGCGATGCTTTCGCCGCCGCCACTGTCGATTGGATAAATGCCGATAAAGCGGTGGCGATAAATGCGGAGGGCGCACGATGAATATGCTGTCCCGCACCAGCCGAAACCCGATCGCCAAATGGTGGTGGACCGTAGACCGGCAAATGGTCATTGGTGTGATGGTGCTTTTGGGCATGGGCTTTTTCGCCGCTTTTGCAGCCAGTCCCGCCGTGGCGCAGCATATTGGCAAATCGACTTATTACTTCGCCAATAAGCAATTGGTGTTTTTGGGGCTCGCGGCTTTTGTTTTCCTCGCCGTGTCCATGCTCGACGCGATATGGATTCGCCGCTTGGCGGTGCTGATGCTTATCGGCGCAATCGGCGGTGTGGTGCTGACTCTATTCGCCGGGGTTACGGTAAAGGGAGCGAGTCGTTGGTTGCACATATTTGGCGTATCCGTCCAGCCATCTGAAATCCTCAAGCCCGCTTTTGTCGTTGTCGTCGCGTGGTTGATGGCGCGCCAACGCGCCCGTTTCAAGGCCTATGATGTCTGGTATGCGCTGGCGCTTCTGGTCGGCTGTTGTTTGCTGCTCGCCATGCAGCCTGATTTTGGACAAACAATTTTGCTGGCGCTGGTCTGGATGTGCCTGTTTTATCTCGCCGGCGGCTCTTTAAAGCTGATTGCCGGCTTGAGCTCTATCGGATTGGCGGCAGGGGTGTATGTTTATTCCGCCTATCCCTATTTCCGCAGCCGCATTGAGCGGTTTCTCGACCCGTCAACCGGTGACACTTATCAGGTCGACAAAGCCATGGATGCCATTCGATCGGGCGGTGTTACCGGTGTCGGCCCGGGCGACGGCAAGGTGAAATCAATATTGCCCGATGCCCATGCCGATTATGTTTTTGCCGTGGCGGCCGAAGAGGGCGGTCTGCTGATGGGCGGTTTCATCATTCTGACTTTTGCTTTCCTTGTGTGGCGCGCGCTATGGGCGCTGCGCGAAGAGAATGAGCATTGGGTGCAATTGGCCTCGGCCGGTCTGATTTGCCTTTTCGGTTTGCAGGCGATTATCAATCTCGGCGTCAATCTCAATCTCATCCCGTCAAAAGGCATGACCTTGCCGTTTATTTCTTATGGCGGCTCATCGCTGCTCGCATCGGCCATCACCATGGGCATGCTTGTTGGTTTGATGCGCCGACGCGGCACGGTTCATCTCAGCATGCGCGCGCTTCCTGCCGCCGCTTTGCCAATTACAAATGGAGCGCACCGATGAGTGGTGTCGATAAAATCCTTCTTGCCGCCGGTGGCACGGGCGGTCACATGTTCCCAGCCGGAGCGCTGGCCGAGCAATTAAAAGAAGCCGGCTATGACGTACATCTCGCCACCGATAAACGCGGCATGGCCTATGTCTCGAATTTGACGCCCATGGAATTGCACCAGCTTCCCGCTGCCACCGTCTATGGCGGCGGCTTATTGGCATTGCCGCTACGCGTCATCACCTTAATTCTCAGTTTGCTGGCGTCACTCATTCTCATTATTCGACTGCGTCCCAAAGTCATTATCGGCTTTGGTGGCTATCCGTCATTCGGGCCGGTCATTGCCGGCATTTTACTCCGCAGTCAGGTTCTGGTGCATGAGCAAAATGCCGTCTTGGGTCGGGTCAATAAATTGGCTGCCAATCTCGGAGCCTATGTTGCAACCAGTTTTAAAGACACTGCAAATATACCGGCTGCGGCAGCCCAAAAATTGCGCCGCACCGGTAATCCGCTTCGTCCCGCTATATTAAAAGCGGCTGAAGGCGGTTATCGCTATTTGGCGTCGGCCCGCGCCTTTGAGCTATTGGTCTTTGGCGGCAGTCAAGGGGCCAGTATTCTTGCGGAAACCGTGCCGCAAGCATTGGCTCTATTGTCGACAGAAAAAAAGCGGCGCCTTCGCGTTGTGCATCAAGTGCGCCAGCCGGAAATGCGCGAGGCGCTCGATGCTTATGCCGCAGAAGGCGTTTATTCCGAAATTCGCGACTTTTTCAATGATTTGCCGATCCGCATGCGCCGCGCCCATTTAATGATTGCCCGAAGCGGCGCTTCGACGGTTGCCGAGGCGACGGCGCTTGGTGTGCCCAGCATATTTGTGCCGCTTCCCGGCTCGCTCGACCAAGACCAAGCGCATAATGTGCGCCAGCTGGTCAAGCGCGGTGGTGCCATGGTCATCAATCAAAAAGATTTAACCGCCAAAAGCTTGGCAGCGGAAATTGAAAAACTCATGGATGATGAAATGCGCTTGCAGAGATTGTCTGACAAGGCGCGCAAATTCGCCGAGCTCGACGCGACCGGCCGCTTATTCCGATATGTCGACGGCCTCGCGCAAAAACGGCCCGTGCAAGTTGATAAACCGAAGGAGGATAAGAATGGATAAAGCCATTTCAACCCCGACCGGTTTGCGACCCTTCGGACGCGTTCACATTGTCGGCATTGGCGGTATTGGCATGAGCGGCATTGCCGAGGTCATGCATGTGATGGGTTATGAAGTGCAGGGCAGTGATTTGGGCGACAATGCCAATACCAAACGTTTGCGCGATATGGGGTTGAAGATAGCTGTCGGCCATGCGGCAGAAAATATTGAGGGCGCCGGGGTGGTGACCGTTTCTTCTGCCGTGGCCGCCGATAATGCAGAAATTGTGGCGGCACGCGAAAACCATATTCCGGTGGTGCGCCGCGCCGAAATGCTGGCCGAACTAATGCGCCTGAAGCCTTGCATCACCATTGCCGGCACGCATGGCAAAACAACAACAACTTCATTGACCGCCGCCATGCTTGATGCGGCGGGACTTGACCCGACCGTCATTAATGGCGGCATCATCAATGCCTATGGCACCAATGCGCGACTTGGACAGGGCGATTGGATGGTGGTAGAGGCCGATGAAAGCGATGGCACATTTGTGCGCTTGCCGGCAACCATTGGCATTGTCACCAATATTGACCCTGAACATCTCGACCATTATGGCGATTTTGACGGGCTGCGTGCGGCCTTTGACAGCTATATTGCCAATATTCCATTTTACGGCGTCGGCATTGTCTGCCTCGACCATGCTGAAGTGCAGGCTCTGGTCGGCCGTGTGACCGACCGCCGTCTCATAACCTATGGGCTTGGTGAACAAGCCGACTTACACGCCGTCAATATTCGCGAAGACGGGCTGAAGCAGCATTTCGATATTGTTTATCGCGACCGGCGCAGCGATGCCGATATGGAGATTGAGGGTTTGTGCTTGCCCATGGCGGGCAAGCATAATTTGCAAAATGCTTTAGCCGCCATTGCCGCCGGTTTGGAATTGGGTGCCAATGCCGACACCATTGCCAAAGCGCTGGCGGATTTCAGCGGTGTAAAGCGTCGCTTCTCTGCTGCAGGCGAGCTCGGTAAAAATATCCGCATTTTTGACGATTACGCGCATCATCCGGTGGAAATTGAAGCGGTTCTGGAAAGCGCCCGCGCGGTCAGCAAGGGGCGGGTTGTTGCGGTCATGCAACCCCATCGCTTCACGCGCTTGCGCGATTTGTTCAATGATTTTTGCGCGTGCATGAACGGTGCTGACGCGGTGCTGCTGCTGCCGGTCTATGAGGCCGGTGAAAGCGCCATTGACGGCATAAATAGCGATGCGCTGGCCGAGGGCTTGCGCAGTCATGGTCATCGCCATGTCGTGTCGCTGGCCGCAAATGATGATTTGCCCGATGCGCTGGTTGATGTTTTGCAAGCCGATGATGTGGTGATTTGCATGGGCGCCGGTTCGATTTCGCAATTGGCCAATGAATTGCCGCAAAAATTGGAGGGGCGTCTATGAATGCTGAAGCGACCCCGATGAATATTATGCCCGATTGGTTGAACGCCTTGCCGCCTTTACGCGGTAAGTTGATGCCCGATTTTGTCATGGGTGATATTTGTTGGTTCCGTGTTGGCGGTCCAGCCGATGTGGTTTTCATGCCCGCTGATATTGACGATTTGTCGGCCTTTTTGGCGGCGCTGCCGGAAGATGTGCCGCTCAGCGTTTTGGGTGCCGGTTCCAATGTCTTGGTGCGCGATGGTGGTATTCGCGGCGCGGTCATCAGACTGGGTGCTGCTTTCGGCCAAGTCACGCAAAGCGGCGATGACGAAATG
Organism: Alphaproteobacteria bacterium; assembly: GCA_009920875.1. Classification (GTDB taxonomy): domain Bacteria; phylum Pseudomonadota; class Alphaproteobacteria; order RS24; family RS24; genus UBA8337. The sequence goes on from RFZE01000019.1 coordinate 15,085, forward strand.
ACAGCCGGTGCAGCGGCGCTCGATGTGCGTGTGGCGCGCGCCGCCGCCGATGCTGCACTGTCGGGCTTGAGTTTTTATCGTGGTATTCCCGGGTCGATAGGCGGCGCGGTGGCGATGAATGCCGGTGCCTATGGCGGCGAGACCGGCGATGTTTTGGTCAATGTGGAATGGCTCGACCGCAAAGGCGAAAAACATGTCAGCGCGGTTGATGAGCTGAACTTGTCTTATCGCCATAATGGTCAGCAAGATTTTGCTCTCTACACATCGGCGCGATTTAAAGCGGTGCGGGGTGACAAAGCCAAAATCATCGCCGAGATGGAAGAGATTTCCGATAAGCGCGAAGACAGCCAGCCGGTCAAATCGCGGACCGGTGGCAGCACGTTTAAAAACCCCGATGGCGCAGACCCTGAGGGGCTTAAAGCGTGGAAGCTGATTGATGCTGCCGGATGTCGCGGGCTTCGGGTTGGAGACGCGCAAGTATCCGAACAGCATTGCAATTTCCTCATTAATCACGGCGTCGCAACAGCGCAAGATTTGGAAACGCTGGGCGAGACCGTGCGCCAGCGCGTTCTCGACCATTCGGGCGTCACTTTGCATTGGGAGATTAAACGCATGGGGGAGGCGCACGCATGAGCAAGACCCCGCATATTGCCGTCCTCATGGGCGGTTGGTCGCCGGAGCGCGAGATTAGCCTGATATCGGGTGAAAAATGCGCCGAAGCGCTGCGCGCGCTCGGTTATCAAGTCAGCGAGGTTGATGTGACGCGCCGGCTCGATGCGCAGCTTGGCGAACTGCGTCCCGATATTTGCTTCAATGCGCTGCACGGTGTCGGCGGCGAAGACGGCGAAGTGCAGGGGCTGCTGGAAGTGCTGGAAATTCCCTATACCCATTCCGGTGTGCGCGCTTCGGCTTTGGCGATGGACAAGCATTTGTCGAAACAGATTTTTGCCGCTGCCGATTTGCCGGTCACCGAATCCATTTTGGTTGAGCAAGGGGTTAGCGAACATCCAATGGCGCCGCCTTATGTCGTCAAGCCGGTCAATCAAGGCTCCAGCGTCGGTGTCGAGATTGTCGCTGAAGGCAGTAATAAAGTGCCTGATGCGCTGAGCGAAAAAGGCTGGGCCTTTGATGGTGTCGCCATGGTTGAAAAATATATAGCCGGTCATGAGCTGACTTGCGGTGTGATGGGTGACATGGCGCTTGATGTGATGGAAATTGTGCCGGTCAATGGCTGGTATGATTATCGCGCCAAATATGATGATGGCGGCTCGCGCCATGAGTGCCCTGCCGATATTGATGCGGCGCTGGCTGCGCGGATTCAAGAGGTCAGTCTGCAAGCTCATATGCTGCTGGGTTGTCGCGGCGTGACGCGCGCCGATTTCCGTTATGACGCGGCGCAAGATGATTTGGTGTTGCTCGAAATAAATACGCAACCCGGCATGACGCCGGTCTCGCTGGTGCCCGAAATGGCGGCGCATCGCGGCATAGATTTCAATCAATTGGTGCAATGGATAGTGGAGGATGCCTCATGCCGAAGGTAACGCAAAAAGGCAAGTTGAATGATAAAAGTCGGTCGCGCTTCAGTGATATGCTGATTTCGCTGCTCGCAACTCCTTTCAATCTGCTTTTCATCGGGCTGAAAATCATTTGGTCGGGACGCCGATTGCGTTTGGCGGCCATTGCGCTGGCCATGATTGCCGTTGCTACCGTGGTTTTCCGTGTCGAGAGTTTCAGCCCATTGGCCGATATGCTGCGCGGCGAAACCTATAAAGCGACCGCTTCAGCCGGTTTCCGCGTCAATGATATTACCGTTGAAGGGCGCAAGCGCACACAGCGCGATGATTTGCTGGCAGCGGTGAATATTCGCCAAAATGACCCGATTTTTGCCGTCGACTTGCCGGAAATCCACAGTCGCATTGAGGCCTTGCCATGGGTCGAAAGCGCCACTGTGCTGCGCCGTCTGCCCAATATTATTCACATTGATTTGCATGAGCGCGAGCCGTTCGGCTTTTTCAAATCCGGCAATAGCCTTTCCTTAATTGATGATAAGGGCGTCGCCATTACCCGCCATCATCTGGCACCTTTCGGTCATTTACCGGTTTTCTCGGGCAAAGGCGCGGCGCTGCGTGCCAAGAACTTCATGGAAATGTTGCAAGCCTATCCGGTATTGAGAAACCGCATGGTGGCGGCGCATTGGAATAGCGGTCGCCGCTGGACGGTGCGGCTTGACCATGGTGGGCAAGTGCACTTACCGGCACATGGTGTAATCGATGCGCTTGACCGGCTGATGACGCTCGAAAAAGAGCGCCGCGTTTTGGCGATTGAAAATCAAGCCATTGATTTGCGTCTGCCCGATCGCGTCTTGCTGCGTCCGGCCAATGA
>RFZE01000181.1 GCA_009920875.1 Alphaproteobacteria bacterium
CATATTTCGTAATTTTTATCAATTAGATTATTTTATATTTATAAACAATTACTTATACAATTATTGATTTTTCTTCGGCGAAAACCTGGCCAGAATAAAAAATGTCTCCGCAAGACAATTTTTCATGAATCCAAACAATTTATTGTATTTTTTGCAAAAGACTGCTAAAGCCTTTTGCATCTAATTGCTGACGGAAATGCCTCATGCCCGCATGGCTTCGACTGACCGCTTTATTTATTTTGCTCCTGCCCGGCACGGCAACTATTGCGACAGGGGCTATGGCAATTGACCGGCCGGTTGAAGATGAGATTATTTATTTCATGCTGCCCGACCGGTTTGAAAATGGCGACCGGTCGAATGATACGGGCGGGATAAAGGGCGACCGGTTAACCCATGGCTATGACCCGACGCATAAGGGCTTTTACCATGGGGGTGATTTGACCGGGCTGATTGACCGGCTCGATTATATTGAGGGTTTGGGAGCGACCGCGATTTGGCTCGGCCCGATATTCAAAAACAAGCCGGTGCAAGGCGATAGCGGCAATGAAAGCGCCGGCTATCACGGCTATTGGACAATCGACTATACGCAAATTGACCCGCATCTGGGCAGCAATGAGGATTTCAAGCGCCTGATTGATGCTTTGCACGCCCGCGGCATGAAGCTCTATCTCGATATTATCACCAATCACACGGCTGATGTGATTGCCTTTCGCGAATGCCATGACCCGAAATGGACAGGCGAAAAGACTGACCCGTCTTGCCCCTATCGTGCGATTGCCGACTATCCCTATCAAACAAAGGGCGGCCCGCGCGGTAAAAAAATCAATAAGGGCTTTTTGTCCACTGATGCCAATGGTCAAACCAAACGCGACTTTTCGCGTATCACCAACCCCAATTTCGCCTATACGCCCTATGTGGAACCGCAAGAACGCAATGTGAAAGTGCCCGCCTGGCTTAATGATGTCAGACTGTATCACAATCGCGGCAATACCCATTGGCACGGGGAAAGCGCGGTTATTGGAGATTTTTCCGGTCTTGATGATTTAATGACCGAGCATCCGAAAGTCATTGCCGGCTTTATTGAGATTTTCGCCGACTGGATTCGGGATTATGGCATTGACGGCTTTCGCATTGACACAACCAAACATGTTGACAGCGCATTTTGGCAAGCCTTTTTGCCGGCAATAGAAGACGCAGCCAAAGCCGCCGGCAAGCCGGATTTTTACATGTTTGGCGAAGTCTATGATTTTGACCCCGGTGCGCTGGCCCGTTTCACCCATATTGAAGGCTTTGACCAATTGCTTGATTTTGCTTTTCAGTCAGTGGCCTTTCAGGTGACGTCAGGCCAAAGCGGCACTGATGTGCTTGACAAATTCTTGCGCGCCGATGCGCTTTACAAGGGCGGTGCTGCCATGGCCCGTCGCCAACCGGTCTTTCTCGGCAATCATGATATGGGGCGGTTTTCCGGCCTGCTGGCCCAGCACGACCCGGACATGGCCAAGCCGGAATTGCTGCAACGGGTCACTTTGGGCCATGCGCTGATGATGTTTATGCGCGGTGTGCCGGTGATTTATTATGGCGATGAGCAGGGCTTTGTCAGCGATGGTGGTGACCAGCTGGCGCGCGAAAACATGTTTCCGAGCCAAGTTGCCGTTTACAATGACAATCAATTGCTGGGCACGAATAAAACAACCGCCGACAGTAATTTTGACGTAAACCATCCGCTTTATCGTGACATTGCCCAGATGGCAAAATTGCGCAAAAGCCATCCGGCTCTGTCGCGGGGCGATATAAAAATCCGTGCTGCCGCGCATGACGGGTCGGTTTTTGTGTTTTCCCGATTTGACCCAAAAACACGCAATGAGTATGTCATCGCCATGAATTTTGGCACCAGCTCTGAAACCGTCAATATTGAAATTGAAGCGGCCTCAAAACGCTTTGAAGCCTTGCATGCAAATTGCGCCAAAAAACCGAATCTGCCGAGCAGCTATTCCCTGTCTTTGCCCGCTCTTTCCTGGACGATTTGCCGAGCCAAATAGAAGATTGTTATGAGTATCGCAACCGCTTCTTCCGACCCAGCACCGACCCATGCTGAAACATGGTGGAAAGGCGCTGCCATTTATCACATTTATTTGCGCAGCTTCAAAGACAGCAATAATGATGGCATTGGCGATTTGAACGGCATTCGTGAAAAGCTTGATTATATCAACCGGCTAAATAT
>RFZE01000182.1 GCA_009920875.1 Alphaproteobacteria bacterium
GCCGCATTGATAATATCGGGATTATTGACCGCCGCCGTGTTGAACGACACTTTGTCGGCACCGGCCAATAATAATTTGCGCACATCACCCACTTCGCGCACACCGCCGCCAACGGTCAGCGGCATGAAGCATTGCTCGGCCGTGCGACGCACCACATCGACCAGCGTGTCACGCCCCTCATGGCTGGCCGAAATATCGAGAAAGCATAATTCATCAGCGCCGGCCGCATCATAGGCGCGCGCCGCTTCAACAGGGTCACCGGCATCGACCAAATCGACAAAATTAACCCCTTTGACGACACGGCCCTCATGCACATCAAGACAGGGAATGATGCGGATTTTCAACATGTCTATGCGACCCCGTCCAACGCCAAAGCGGCCGCCGCATCGAGCCGCCCGTCATAAAGCGCGCGACCGGAAATGGCGCCGATAATGCCGCTGTCTTCAAGCGCCAGAAGCGCTTTCACATCATCGAGCCCGGCCAGCCCGCCTGAGGCGATGACCGGAATGGAAATACTTTCTGCCAGTTTTTGTGTCGCCTCAATATTCACGCCTTTGAGCAGGCCGTCACGGTCAATATCGGTATAGATAATTGCCGCCACGCCGGCATTTTCAAATTGCCGCGCCAAATCGACAGCCTGCATTTGTGTCGCTTCAGCCCAGCCTTCAACCGCGACATAGCCGGCGCGCGCATCAATGCCGACAATGATGCGACCGTCAAATTGGCGGCAGGCGGCGCGCACCAAATCAGGGTCGCGCTGCGCCACTGTGCCGAGAATGACGCGGTCAATGCCGGCGGCCAGCCAGCGCTCAATATTTTCCAAATTGCGAATGCCGCCGCCCAGCTGGGTGGTGACATTGGCCGCTCGGCAGGCTTCTACAATCGCTTCAACCGCGGCGCGATTGACGCTGGCACCGGCAAAAGCGCCATCCAGATCGACAACATGCAAATGCGAAAAACCCTGCGCGGCAAAATCGGCGGCTTGCGCGCCCGGGTCTTCATTGAACAATGTCGCGCGTGCCATGTCGCCTTGTTCGAGGCGCACACATTGGCCGTCTTTCAAATCAATGGCGGGAAATAATATCATGGTCGCCACTCCAAAAACCGTTCAATCAGGCCCAGCCCGGCCGCTTGGCTTTTTTCGGGATGAAATTGCACGCCGATTATATTGTCGCGTGCCAAAGCCGCCGTCACCACGCCGCCATAATCGGTTATCGCCGCAATATCATTTTGGGCACCATCATCCATCACCACGCCATAGCCGTGCACGAAATAGACATCCTCGCCGGCAAGCGGGCCGATAACCGGCTGGTCTTGCCGGATGCTGATTTCATTCCACCCCATATGCGGCACTTTCAACGGCACGGCGACATCCAGCGTACGCACTTCGGCGTCGAACCAACCAAGCCCTAAATGCGGGGCTTCGGGCGGGGCGCGCTCCAGCCCGTGACGGCACATAAGCTGCATGCCGACACAAATGCCCAAAAACGGCTTGCCTTCATCCATGACCGCTTCCTGCAGTGCCTCAACCATACCGTCAATGGCGCGCAGGCCTTGAGCGCAATCGCCAAAAGCGCCGACCCCGGGCAAAACAATATGCGCGGCGCGGCGTACATCATCAGCCGCGCCCGAGACCAAAACCGGCCGCCCTTGGGCTTGGCGCGCAAATGCTTTCTCGGCCGAGCGTAAATTGCCCGAGCCGTAATCGATAATGACAATCAAATCACCTGCTTGGCTCAACTGCCCAAAACACCTTTGGTCGACGGCACCTCATCAGCCTTGCGCGGGTCAATCTCAATGGCTTGGCGCAGGGCGCGCGCCAGCGCCTTAAAACAGCTTTCAACAATATGATGATTGTTTTCGCCATAGAGGTTTTCGACATGCAGGGTAATGCCGGCGCTTTGCGCAAAAGCCTGAAACCATTCTTTGAACAATTCCGTATCCATTTCGCCCAGTTTCGGCTTGGTCAAATTGACCTGCCAAATGAGATAGGGGCGCTGCGACACATCGAGCGAGACGCGCGTGCAGGTTTCATCCATCGGAATCGTGGCGCTGCCATAGCGCGTCAGGCCCTTAAAATCTCCTAACGCTTCGCGCACCGCCTCGCCGACCACAATGCCGGTATCTTCGGTAGTGTGGTGGAAGTCAATATGCAAGTCGCCCTTTGCCTGCAGGTCAATATCAATCAGGGAATGGCGCGATAATTGCTCCATCATATGG
>RFZE01000183.1 GCA_009920875.1 Alphaproteobacteria bacterium
GCCATGCAGCGCCTTATTGGTTTATCGGCCTGAGCACGGGCTGGCTTGTCGGGCGTTATTGGCGCGGCCATGAAGAAGTGCAACTGCCCGGCCCGCTTTTTGTCCAATTGGCAATGGCCGCCGCTTTGACCGGCTTAAGTTTTGTCTTGATGATTGTGACAACGCGCTTGCCGCGCGCTTTGGCTGAAGATAATGCGCTGGTGCAATATGGCTTTGGCACATTATTTGGCTTGGCGATTATCGGCCTATTGCCTTATTTACTGGCCAAAGCCAATCAAATTTTTGCCGATCAGAAAAGGCACGTTTGAGGCGATAAAGCGGGAGAGATAAATGGATTTAGAAAAATTAGCGGCCAATATTCGCGAGACTTATTCGCTTTATGGCAATGCCGGTTTGCAGATTTTACAAGCCGATGAGACCTTCAAAGTGAAAGTCGAATTAAATCCGCAAACGGAAAACCATGTGCAGATGATGCATGCTGCCTATTTGTTTGCCGGTGGGGAATTTCTTGGCGGCCTGGTGCCGATGCGCCATCTCGCCAAGCCTGAAAAATTTCAGCCTGTGGTGCGCGATTTGAAGATTGAGTTTAAAGCACCGGCCATGAGTTCGGTAACGGCAGAGACCGTGTTCAGCCAAGCGCAAGCCGATGAGATGAATGCGGCATTGGAAAAACACGGGCGCTATGATTTTACTTTGGTCGCCGATTTGAAAGATGAAAACGGCACTTTGGTGGCGCAAACCACAACCAATTACGCCATTCGTAATTTCATGGGCCGGTAAGCCGCCGCGACGGGACAAACGGGCACAGCGCTTATTGCTTGCCAAGCCGACAGCGCGCTTATAGCCTTTTTCTTAAATGAGGGAAGGCCATATGAAGAGACGAACCCTTCTGGCCGCGATGGGGGCGAGTGTGCTGATGCCGGTTCAGGCCAAAGACATGCCAAATCAAGCAGTCGAAACGGGCTGGCAAAATTGGTCGCGCTCCATTGCGCCACAAAAGGCTGAAATTGCGGTGCCGCAAGATGTGGCGGCACTGAAAAAACTGCTTGGTGAAACCGCAGGCGGGGTGCGTCCGGTCGGCTCGGGCCATAGTTGGACCGGACTGGTGCCGTGCGATGGGGCGATTGTAAGGCTTGACCGGTTCAATGATGTTGGGGTGGTCGACACGCAAGCACAAACGGCATGGCTGGGTGCCGGTGCGCGGCTTAAAGATTTGTCACCTGCTTTGGCCGAGCATGGGTTGGCGTTTCGCAATCTCGGCGATATTGACGTGCAAAGTCTGGCCGGTGCAACCAGCACGGCGACGCATGGCACGGGGCGCGAATTGCCATGTTTGGCGGCAGAAATTCGTGGCCTGCGTATGGTCACCGGTGCCGGTGAGGAAGTGGAGATTAGCGCCGCGCAAAATGCCGATATGCTGCCTGCCGCACAAGTGGCGCTGGGCGCGCTCGGCATTTATACGGAAATTCAAATGCAGTTGGTGGCGCGCCATAAGCTGCATCGCCGCGTCTGGTTTGCCCCTTACAATCAGCTCTTGTCCGATGCTGCGCAATTATGGCGCGACAATCGTAATTTCGAATTTTTCTATTTGCCGTTTTCCGGCCAAGCCATGTGCATCACCCATAATATCACCGAGGCCGAGGCCACGCAGCGTGCCTCAGATGAAAGCGATGACGGGGTCATGCAGCTAAAAGCCCTGCGCGATTGGCTGGGCTGGTTTCCCTATCTCAGAAAAAAATTATTATCAGCCGCCATTGCCGATGCGCCGGAGGAAGATGTGGTCGGCGAAAGCTGGCAATTATTGTCGAGCGCGCGCAATGTGCATTTCAATGAAATGGAATTTCATCTGCCGCCCGACCGCGCGCTTGAGGCTTTGGAAGCGGTGCGCGCGCATATTGAGCGTCATCGCTGCGATGTGTTTTTCCCCTTTGAGTGCCGCATGACGGCAGAAGATACGGCATGGCTGTCGCCGTTTAATGCCGGCCCGCGCATTTCAATTGCCGTGCACACACATGCGCCCGATGAATATGAATTTTTATTCACCGAGATTGAACCGATATTCCGCAGCTATGGCGGGCGACCGCATTGGGGCAAAATGCATACCCGCAAGGCCGATACACTTTCAACAGCCTATCCTATGTGGGAGGAATTTCATAAAATTCGTGAAAAACTTGATCCCAACGGTATCTTTATGAATGATTATTTGAAAGAATTATTTA
>RFZE01000184.1 GCA_009920875.1 Alphaproteobacteria bacterium
CCTTGCATGAGTTGCGCCCATAACAGACGGGCAGCGCGCATTTTGGCAATCTCCATGAAGAAATCTTTACCAATGGCCCAGAAGAAAGACAGACGCGGTGCGAAAGCATCAATATCCAAACCTGTCGCCATTCCGGCGCGGGCATATTCAACCCCGTCAGCCAGCGTATAGGCAAGCTCTAGGTCAGCCGTCGCTCCGGCTTCCTGCATATGATAGCCGGAGATGGAAATCGAATTGAACTTCGGCATATTCTCCGACGTATAGGCGAAAATATCGGAGATAATCCGCATGCTCGGCTTGGGCGGGTAAATATAGGTGTTGCGCACCATAAATTCTTTCAGAATATCGTTCTGAATGGTTCCGGCCAGCTTGTCGGGCGACACGCCTTGCTCTTCCGCCGCCATAATATACAGCGCCATAATCGGCAATACCGCGCCGTTCATCGTCATGGAAACCGACATGGTATCAAGCGGTATTCCGGCAAATAAAGTCCGCATATCGAGGATTGAATCAATCGCCACACCGGCCATGCCGACATCGCCGAAAACGCGCGGATGGTCGCTGTCATAGCCGCGATGAGTGGCGAGGTCGAAAGCCACGGACAGGCCTTTTTGACCGGCCTTCAAATTGCGGCGGTAAAACGCGTTGGATTCTTCCGCCGTTGAGAAACCGGCATATTGGCGCACCGTCCACGGCTTATTGACATACATGGTCGAATACGGCCCACGAATAAACGGCGCGAGGCCGGGATAGCTATCGAGATAGGGCAGGCCGTCTCTATCCGCCGCTGTATAAAGCGGTTTAACGTCAATACCCTCCGGCGTTTGCCGCAGCGTCGCCGCATCATCATTGTCTTGCACCGTTTTGGCCGCGTTTTGCCAAGCGCCGACATCAGCCGAGGCATTGAGGCTCAAAGACAGTTTTGAAAAATCGGGCAGTTTGCTCACGATGATAGCCCCAATGTTTGGTGAACCTCTTGCAAGAAGCTCAAGGCCGCACATCCGGCGAAGCAATAAGCGTCAATATCGTCAATATTGCGCGGCTTTCCGGCCAGCGCGATATGCGTAGCACCGGCTTGTTTCAGCACGGCGGCGACCTCGGCCGCGTGAGATTCATAATCATCATCGCTGGCGCATATCACGGCGATTTTGGCATTGGATTTTTTGAAGGCTTCGGCAATCGCTTGTGCATCGGTGCCGCCATCACCACCGACAGCATGAAGGCCTCCGGCCGCATAGATATTGGCAGCGAAATTGGCGCGCGGGGTGAAGCTGGCCATCTCGCCAATATTGGCAAGAAACACTTTCGGCTTGGCCTTTTGCGCCGCATGGCGCAATTGCTCATAGGCGGCTGACAGGCGATAGCCGTTGTCGCCGCCCGTTGCCAGCGGGGCTTCCTCCAGATTGGGAAACTCACTGACCCCGACCAAAGGCATGGCGCGCTTATCAACGGCAGCATCAAAGGCGGCGCGCGCTTCGGCAAGTGCGGCATTGATTGTATCTCCGGCGGCGGAAAGACCGCCCGCCGCTTCAATTTTTTGGAATTCGGCCCAAGCGCTTTCGACAAATTGTTGTGTCAGGCTTTCGAGATACCAACTGCCGCCTGCCGCATCGGCAACATGGCCGATATGACTTTCTTCTTGCAAAATCACCTGCGTGTTGCGGGCAATGCGTCGCGTCAGGGCGTTGTCGCTGGCGCCGGTCGCCGAGCAGGGGGCAACCGTCAACATATCGACACCGGCAATGCCTGCGCCCATAGCGGCCGAGGTGGCGCGCAAAATATTGACCCAAGGGTCGACATCGGAAAAAGCGCGCAAACTTGTTTCGGCGTGAATTTGCGGCGGTGTATCGGGCGCGTCGACCGCTTCAGCGATATTGGCGAACAACACCCGTGCGGCGCGGATTTTGGCCAGCGTGGCAAAGAAATCAACATCAGCGGAGATGGTCATGGTAATTTTGGACAAGGCCTCGGCGGCATCCATGCCTGCCGCTTCCAAAGCGCGCAAGCCTTCGGTCAGTTCGGCCAGCATCCAGCCAAGCTCTTGAGGCACACCGGCACCTTGCGCGTGAAAGGCCGCGCCATTGGCGGTCATCAGGCGAGCAGAGGGGCGCTCCGTCGTCAAATCGACCAGTGACGCTGCATCGTCAGCAGACAGGTTGAGATATAGCGGTACATCGCCAATGCCGCGCT
>RFZE01000185.1 GCA_009920875.1 Alphaproteobacteria bacterium
GTGCGGCGCGCCAGCGTCGTCAAACCGCCCTGCCAAGCCGGCTCAGCCTTGAAGAGCAGGACGCCCATCGGGCTTTTTTGCAAGGCTTGCCGCAGCGCGCCTTATGGCTGCAGGATAATAATGGCGAAGAAGGGCGATAGGCGTGTGAGCGCTAATTGATCGGTTCGCCGTCTTCCGTCGCCTTGCTTTGGGGCGTCTCATCCGAGGCGCCGGTCGCTTCATTTTGTTGATAGAGTGCCATGAAATCAATCGGGTCAAGCATGATGGGCGGGTAGCCGCCATCGCGGGTTGCATCGGCCAAAACACGGCGCGCAAAGGGAAAAAGTTGACGCGGCGCTTCGATAAGCAGCACCGGCTTGGTGTCGTTTTCGGGAATATTGATGAGGCGAAACACACCGCAATATTCCAGCTCTGCAATGAATTGCACATTATCGCCGGTTTTCGCTTCAATGCGAAATTTCAACCCGACCTCATAATCCGTATCAGATAATTTGCGTGCCCCGACATTGGCATTGACGTTTATCTCGGGTTGCATATCGGCAAAATTTGGTGCGCCCGGATTTTCAAAAGATAAATCGCGCACATATTGCACCATAATTTGCAGGCCCGGCGCAGCGGTTTCGGCGGTCTGGTTTTCATTTGGCGTTTCTGACATTTTTCTCTCCTATTGGTGTGGCGACAATAAACGCTTTTGGGCGCAAGAAAAGCTGAAATTGCGTTGGCGCGCGCGGCACTATATGCGCCGGTACTGCGCCCTATTCATCATCAATGCGATAATCGCCCTCAATGGTTTTATCGTCGCTTTCGCGCGCGGTGGGCGATGCTCGGTTTGCGCTGCGCATTGGGCGCATGCGGATAATATGCGGCAATAGCGCCTCCAAAAGAGCGGCAATAAAAAACAGCCGCGCCGGTCGCCACAAGCACAAAAAGCCCAAACCGTCCGTGAAAAAACCCGGCACGAGCAGCAAGAGACCGCCAAGCAATATCAACACCCCATGCGCCACGGCCGCCAAAGGGGGGCGACCGGCATTTTGCGCCGCTTGCGCTTCTTGCAAGACGGCCAAGCCTTGGCGGCGCATGGCCGACACGCCAATGGCCGCGGTCAGGAAAATCAAAACAATTGTCCATCCGGTGCCCAGCGCACCGCCGATTTCAATAAACAGGTAAATTTCAATGACCGGCAGGACAATGAAGAGAAATAATGCGAGCAAGCCCATAAGCGCCCCTTTCCTGCGCCAGCATAACGCAGTCGCGCGGAAAGGCCAGCGCTTTGCTTTTGCCTCAAAAAAGGCCATTATGGCGACAGAAAAAGGACAGATAAATGGATCCGCTTAACCTTATTTTATTGATTATTGTCATGCTCATTGGCTGGCGCTTGCGGTCGGTTCTCGGCACCCGCAATGACGATGAAAAACCGAGCCGTCGAACCGATGCCTATCGTCTCAATAGCGACGCTTATGAAAACCCGCCGGAACAGGCAAAGTCGAGCGCGCTTGCTCAGGAAGCAATGGGGTCTGATGAGGCGTCTGATGAGGCGGCGACAGAGTCGCTGCGCATTGGTCGCGGCCTGGCTTTTTTCAATGATATTGACCCTCATTTTGACGAAGCCGGCTTTCTTGATGGCGCGGCGCGCGCCTATGAAATGATTTTGAAGGCCTTTGCGAATGATGATTTGACCGATGTGCGCGGCTTTCTGAGCGATGATGTGGCGGCCGGTTTTGAGGAAGCGATTGCGGCACGTCAAGCGGCGGGTCAGAAATTGGAAACACGTATTTTGCGTCTCGACCGACCGGCGCTTGATGATGCTGAGGTTGAGGGCGACAAAGTACGCCTCGATGTGCGCTTGCGGGCTGAGATCATATCGGCCAGCTATCTGGCCGACAGCGTTTTGGATGAAGACAATTTACCGCCGCCGACCACCAGCCTTGACATTTGGTCTTTTGAGGGCACCCATAATAGCGCCAATCCGAATTGGCAATTAGTGGCGACGCGGGCCGGCTGATTGACGGGTAATGGCGCGTAAAAGGGACAAGCAAACACGCCCTGCGGCCGATAATGCCGATGCGGCAGCATGGCAAAGATTGACCGCTTCGACCAAGCCTCTGGCAAGCGAAAGCCGCAACCGCCATATTGCTGCCTCGCCGCGTCGGGGGGTCACACC
>RFZE01000186.1 GCA_009920875.1 Alphaproteobacteria bacterium
CAAATGCCCAAAGCCAGGCCGCGATTCTTGATGAAAAAAGCGTTGACCGCTCGGGTAAAGGCAATGCCGGTCGTGCCAACCCCGAAAACCGCATAACCGAAACTGAGCGCATAAAGCACCAAAAGCGCGCCGCTCATAAACGGGAATATGGCAAGAAACAAACCGTAACCGAGTAGGCACAAGGCCGTGACACGGCGCAGGCCGTAGCGGTCAATCAACCGCCCCGCCAAGGGCGCAAGAAGCATCATCACCACGACAGATATGGATTGCTGGAAACCGATTTCGGCGCGCGTCCAGCCAAACTCTTCTTGCCAAGGGCGTATCCAAATACCGGTTGAATAATAGACCATAGACGCCAAGCCGACGCCGGATCCGATAAATGCTCCAAGCAACACGGCCCAGCCGCGTTTAAATTCATTTTGCTGTGGCACAATACCCCTCCCCAGTGACCGCCAACTTAACCATGCTTGCCGCCGCCTGCCAAGCATTCAAGAAAGAGTTTTCACGAAAGGCCTATTGCATAAGCGGCATTTTTTCTGACAGTCTAGCAGATGACAAGCTTCGGCCGGCTTCGGCGGACATGGTCGGCACAAAATTTGTTTAACGGATGTAAGCTTGGGAGGGCTGTCCTATGGAAATGAAGCAAGAATTGGCTGAGGCGATTGTCAATCCGGCCAACTATAAGGATTTCGAAAAAATTCATGCCGTGTTTACCGAATTGCGGCAAACCGCTCCGGTTGCATTGGCCAAACCGAAGGGCTTTGAGCCGTTTTGGTTTATTTCAAAGTTTGAAGATGTGCAGGCTGTTGAGGCCGATAATGAAACATTTCATGCCGGCGATCAGCCAACCGTTCTGGTCGATGCCGAGACCAATCGCTTGACCATTGAGGAAATCGGTTCGCCGCATCGCTTTTTGACTTTGGTGCAAATGGATGGCGAAAAACACAAAGCCTATCGCGACTTGACGGCTTCATGGTTCGGGCCGCGCTCGCTGCGTAATTTGGAGCCGCGCATCAGAAACCGCATGCAGCAAACCCTCGACGCCATCATGGCGACGGGCGGTGAATGTGATTTTGCGCGCGATATTGCCCTGCTCTATCCGTTGCGCGTGATTATGGATGTGCTGGGCGTGGAAGATGAGGCGGAAGAACTGATGCTGCGCTTCACGCAAGAAGTTTTCGGCAGCAGCGATGCTGAAGCCAATGCTACGGGCCGCAGCTATGCAACGCCGGAAGAGCAGCAGCAAGCCATCTCCGAAATTTCTATGGAAGCATTTGGCTATTTTTCCGCGCTCACCGAAAGCCGCCGCAAAGAGCCGAAAGATGATTTGGCCAGCCTTTTGTCAAACGGCACGATTAATGGCGCGCCCTTGGGCGAAGTTGAAACATTCGGCTATTATGTTATCACCGCCACGGCAGGCCATGACACCACGTCCAATTCCACCTCAGCCGGCATGATTGCCCTGTGCGAACAACCAGAGCTGTTAAAGCGCTTGCAAGACGACCCGTCGCTTATTCCGGGTTTTGTGGAAGAAAGCATTCGATGGGAAAGCCCGGTAAAGCATTTCATGCGCAGCGCCACGCGCGATACACAAATTCGTGGCATTGATATCAAAAAAGACGAATGGATGATGTCAAACTTTGCCAGCGCCAGCCGCGACGAAGATGTTTATGAAAATCCGTTCGAGTTTGACGTTACCCGCAAACCGAACCGCCATATGGCATTGGGCTATGGCCCGCATGTATGCCTCGGCCAGCATCTGGCGCGTTTGGAAATGCGTATTTTCTGGGAAGAATTATTGCCGCGCCTGAAGTCGGTTGAAATGATCGGCCCGGCCAAACGGGTCGGTGCGAGTTTTGTCTCCGGCCCGTTCAGCGTGCCGATTAAATTTGAATTGCAAGGCTAGCTAGAGATTGAACACGATAGCCATGGCGAATTAACGCCACGGCTATCATTGCTCATTACATTTTGTGAATATCATCTGCGACAGGCACAAATCTGCCGCCCTTCACCACATCCAGCAAAACGCCTTCTGTGCCGACATGGCTGGTCGATGAATAGCTGTGCAGCGGCGTGCCAATGCCGTCATCAAAATCTTTAATGTTTTCCATGGCGGCGACAAAGCTATCGACAGTCAGGTCACGGCCTGCATCTTCCAGTG
>RFZE01000187.1 GCA_009920875.1 Alphaproteobacteria bacterium
GTTGCCGCCGGTGAAGCGGCCATCGGCCTTGCCATTTTGGTGGTGTATTTCCGCAATCGCGGCGGCATTGCCGTTGAAGATGTCAGTCAGATGAAGGGCTAACCGAATGAGCACCTATCACGCCATTGTCTTTTTTCCGCTTATCGGTGCGGCCATTGCCGGGCTTTTCGGGCGCGTTATCGGCGACCGTGCGGCTGAATATGTAACCACCGGCCTGCTGATTTTGTCGGCCATATTGTCATGCATATCGCTGATTAATGTCGGCCTCGCCGGTGACACGCAAAAAGTCATGGTGCTGGATTGGATAAGGTCAGGCGGGTTGGATATTGATTGGGTGTTGCGCATCGACACGCTGACTGCGGTCATGCTTGTTGTTGTCACCGGCGTGTCCTCATTGGTGCATGTTTATTCCATCGGCTATATGAGCCACGACCCGCACCGCGCGCGCTTTTTCGCTTATCTGTCGCTGTTTACGTTCATGATGCTGATGCTGGTCACGGCGGATAACTTTCTGCAGCTGTTCTTCGGTTGGGAAGGTGTGGGCCTGGCCTCTTATCTGCTTATCGGCTTTTGGTTCAAAAAAGCCTCGGCCAATGCCGCCGCCATTAAGGCTTTTGTCGTCAATCGCGTAGGCGATTTCGGCCTTATTCTCGGCATGGCAGCGATTTATTTCTCTGTCGGTTCGTTGCAATTTGATGCAGTGTTCGCTTCTGCCGAAGCATTGGCGGGCGGGCAGTTTGACTTCCTCGGCATGACCGTGCCGATGCTGACCACCATTTGCTTGCTGCTGTTTATGGGCGCGATGGGCAAGTCGGCGCAGTTTTTGCTGCACACATGGCTGCCTGATGCGATGGAAGGCCCGACCCCTGTCTCGGCGCTTATTCACGCCGCCACCATGGTCACAGCCGGTGTCTTTCTGGTTGCGCGTTGTTCACCGCTTTTCGAATTGTCGCCGACGGCGCTCAATGTGGTGGTTGTCGTTGGCGCGCTGACCGCCTTTTTCGCCGCCACGGTCGGTTTGGTGCAAAATGACATTAAGCGGGTGATTGCTTATTCAACCTGCTCGCAACTGGGCTATATGTTTGTCGGGCTGGGTATTGGCGCTTATCAAGCAGCCATGTTCCATCTTTTCACTCATGCGTTTTTCAAGGCTTTGTTGTTCCTCGGGGCAGGGTCGGTCATTCATGCCATGGGCGATGAACAGGATATGCGGAAAATGGGCGGTCTGCGTCAGCTTATTCCCGCCACCTTTCTGATGATGTTTATCGGCACGATTGCGCTGACCGGTTTTCCGCTCACCGCAGGTTATTATTCCAAAGACGCGATTATTGAGGGCGCATTTGCAGCCAGCGCCGCGCCGCATATGTTTGCTTTTGTGCTGTTGGTGGTCGCCGCTTTCTTCACTTCTTTTTACAGCTGGCGTTTGATGTTCATGACATTTTTCGGCACAGCGCGCTGCTCCAATGAAACTTTGAGTCATGTGCATGAAAGCCCGCCCGTCATGCTGATACCGTTGGTTATTCTGTCCTTCGGTGCACTGTTTGCCGGTGCGGTTTTCGCCGGATTATTTGTTGGTGGCGAACAAACCGGTTTCTGGGCCGGGTCGATTTTCACCGCTGCCGACAATCAGATTCTCGTCGAATTGAAACAAGTGCCGGGCTGGGTTGTGTTGAGCCCACTCATCATGATGATTTCCGGCTTTGTGCTGGCTTGGGTGATGTATATTTACCGCCCTGCATGGCCTGGCGAAATCGCTGAGCAACATGATTTGGTTTACAAATTCCTGCTCAATAAATGGTATTTCGACGAAATTTACGACTTCATTTTCGTGCGCCCCGCCAAATGGCTGGCACGCCTGTTCTGGAAGGGGGGCGACGGCTATGTCATTGACGGCTTCGGCCCTGACGGCATTGCCGCCAATGTGTTGCGCGTCACGCGCCGCATGGTCGCCCTGCAAACCGGCTATGTCTATCATTATGCTTTTGTCATGTTGTTGGGTGTCGCGGGCTTTGTTAGCTGGCTGATGTTGACGGGAGGCCTGTCATGACCGATTGGCCGCTGCTTTCAACCATCACCTTTTTGCCGCTACTTGGCGCTTTGTTTATTCTGCTGGTGCGCGGCGATGAAGAAACCATTGCCGCCAATTCGCG
>RFZE01000188.1 GCA_009920875.1 Alphaproteobacteria bacterium
TAATCAGATTTTTCGGCCCGGGGTGCAAAGAAGCGCTCATGCGGCGACGCTAGCGGCGCACCCGTAAACGGTCAAGATGATTGCAAAAGATTAACGGCGAAATAAACCCAAAAGTCTGACTATTTTGCGGGTGCGCGGGCCGAATAGGGTCGGTGTGTAATAATCACCGGCGGCGCGCTTGGACGCCTCACCGCGCGTCGGATAGGGGGATATGACCCCGGCCATAGCGGATATTGGCAAGCCTTGCGCCAAGGCCATGGTCCACGGGGCCAGCAAATCACCGGCCCCTTTGCCGACAATCGATGCCCCCAAAATACGCCCATTGCGCGTTGTCACCACTTTCACCATGCCGCGCATATCGCGCTCGGCGCGGGCGCGGTCATTTTCTTCAAACGGCCAGCGCAGCACTTTTATGGCAGCGTATTTTTCGCGCGCCTCAGCTTCGCTCAATCCGATTGATGCCAGTTCAGGATTGGTATAGGTGACACGCGGCAGAGCGGAGAAATTGACCTTGGCGGGCAGGAAAAACAAAATATTGCGAATGACCAAACCTGCTTGATAGCCCGCCGCATGGGTGAATTGCGGCCCGCCATTGACATCGCCAATAGCAAAAATCTTCTTATTGCTGCTGCGCAATCTTTTATCGACTTGAATATGCGGCACCGGCCCGTCGCTTATGCTGACGCCTGCTTTGGCCAAATCCAAAGCCGCCAAATTGGGCTTGCGACCGGCTGCCACCAATAAGGCATCGCCCGTCACTGGCGCGCCATTTTGTAATGAAACGGTAATTTTTGTTCCTGCGCCCTTGCCGCTCGCGGCGACCGAGGAAATGCGCACGCCCTCCCTTAAAGCAACACCGTCTTCGTGCAATTGGCGTTTGACATGGGCTGCGGTTTCAGGGTCGTCGCGCCCCAAAAAGCGGTCGGCCTCCAAAACCGTCACCTGAGAACCGAGACGGCAAAAAGCTTGCGCCATTTCAGCGCCGATCGGTCCACCGCCAATAATCAGCAAATGTTTGGGTTGGCGCGACAGGCTGAAAACCGTTTCATTGGTCAGATAAGGCACGGATTTCAGGCCGCGAATATTGGGCAGGCCGGCGGTTGAGCCGGTCGCGACAACAAAGCGCTTGGCGCGAATAATCGCATTTCCTGCTTTAAGGGTTTTGCGGTCGATAAATTTGCCCGTCGCTTCCACCACCCGAACGCCGAGACCGGAAAACCGCTCAACGCTATCGACCGGCTCAATCGCTTCAACGGTCTCGCGCACATGCGCCATGACAGCTTTGAAATCGACTTTCGGTCTGGCCGCAGCAACCCCGAAAGGCTTATTGGAACGCCCCATATGGGCGCGCTCAGCGGCGGCGAGCAGCGCCTTTGACGGCACACAGCCATAATTCAAGCAATCACCACCCATTTTATGACCTTCGACCAAAACCACTTGTGCGCCCATTTGTGCCGCACCGGCGGCAACAGACAGGCCGCCCGAGCCGCCGCCAATAACGCAAATATCGGTCTTAATATGCTCAGCCATTTTCTGTCCCTTTCATGCGCCGCCATAAAATCGGTGCCAATGACAAAACCGCCAATGCGACAAGCGGCCCCAATATTTCAGGGCTTTGCATGACACTCAAATCAGGGCGTTCGCCCGATTGCAATAGAAGCGAAATACCATTGCCGATGGAAGCAAAAACAAAAGTCCCCGGCATGATGCCGAAAAAAGTGGTCAGCAAAAATATCGGAAAGCGCACCCCGACCAAGGCGGCCCCCAAATTGACGATAAAAAACGGAAAAATCGGCAAAAGCCGCAAGACCAGCATATAAGACCAAGCATCGCGGTTAAAAGCCGCTTCGAATTTCTGCAAAGCCGGACCGGCACGTGCGCGCAACGCGTCGCCGATAATATAGCGTGCCGCCACAAACAATCCGCTGGCTCCCAAAGTTGCTGAAATAACGATAATTACCCCGCCGGCCAAAGTGCCGAACATCAGACCGCCGGCCAGGCTGAGCCATAAAGCGCCGGGCAGGGAAAACGCGACAGCGGTTATGTAAACCGCCATATAGGCCAAAATGGTAATCAGCCGATTTTCAGCGACGGCGCGCTTTAAGGCGGCCTCATTTTCGGCCAATCCTTG
>RFZE01000189.1 GCA_009920875.1 Alphaproteobacteria bacterium
GACAATGCCTTGGAAAAGGGGCGCTTCAACAAGCTGCGCTTGGAAACCGTGAACAGTGGGCGCATGCAGGCGCAAGCGGCTGAACGCGACGGCGCGATATTGCAACTCGAAGATGCGATTTACACAAGCTGCCCGGAATGTGCCGACCCTGATGACGCCCCGCTTTGGCAAATTCGCGCATCGCGCATCACCTATGACCGCACCGCACAAAATGTCACTTACAGCCATCCTCGGCTTGAAGTTTTTGGCCTGCCGGTATTTTACTTGCCCTATATGGCACATGCCGGCCCGGAGATTGACAAACGCAGCGGCTTTTTGACCCCAAGCCTTGCCGGATCGTCGGATTTCGGCACGGCGGTTGATATGCCCTATTTTTTCAACCTTGCACCCAATTACGACCTGACGCTGACGCCGCGTTTCAGCGACCAACAAGAGCCTTTCATCACGGGCGAGTGGCGCCATTTAACCGGTAATGGCAGTTATCGCCTGACCGGCTATATACACCGCCCGCAAGATGAATTGGCCTTGGATAGCGACCAAGAATTGCGCGGCGGCATTATCGGTGACGGGCAGTTCGCGCTTGGCGATTGGTCGCTTGGTTTCGCATTCCAAGACGCAACCGATGATTTGTTTTTCCGCCGCTATAAAATATCCAATGCGGCGCGCCTGACCAGCAATCTGTCAGCGCAGCGGCGCTTCGGCAATCATTTCATCAGCCTTGAAGCTTTTCACTTTCGCGAAACATTATCGCCGGAAACGGCATCAACAGTGGGGGCTATCCTGCCGAGCCTGACGCATCATTATGACTTTGCCGAGCCGATTTTCGGCGGTGCATTGGCCATGACCAACAGCCTGACCCATCGTCAACGCGACCTTGATGTCGATGAGACAAGGCTGTCCTCCATGCTCGATTGGTCATGGCGGCATATCACGCAGGGCGGTTTCGTGCTGTCAGCCAATAACCGCCTTATACTTGATGCTTTCGACTTCACCATTGAAGATGGTGATGCAAGCAGCAGCAGCGCCGAGGCTATTGATGAGGTGCTGAGTGCCAATAGCGCCGCTTTCACTTTGGCCTATCCGCTGCAGCGCATGGCCCAAAATGACCGTCAAACCTTATCGCCCAAGCTGCAGCTCGTCTTGGCCGATGCGGACGATGATTATGATGCCATTCCCCATATTGACCAAACCGCGCGCGACTTGACCCGAAGCCAGCTTTTCCAGCCCTTGACCCCGAAAGATGAGGCCAGCCGCGTCAATATCGGCCTTGACCATGAGCTGAACTATAAAGACCGGCTGACATCTCGCTTTTTCATCGGCCAATCCTATAATTTGAGCGATGAGGATTTTGATATGCGTTCGGGTTTTGGGGAAGACCGCTCGGCGCTGATTACCGAAGCGGCGCTTTATGCCGGTGCATTGAGCCTGACGCAACAAGCGCGCTTCAGCGATGATGGCAGCGCGCTTTTGCGCAGCGACAGCAAAATGGCTTTGGCCTTTGAGGCTTTCAATATTGGCTTCGACCATAGTTTCTATGAAGCCGGGCAGACCGGCTCGAATGCCGATAACCCGCTGGAAGAAGCGACCGGTCGGCTGGGCTGGCAAATGAGCCAAAACTGGCGCCTTGATGCCAGCCTGTGGGAAAATCTGGAGGAAAAAGAAAGGGTGCGCGCCGATGCGGCCTTTACCTATGAAGATGATTGCACCCTCATCACCATCGCCTTTGACCGCGATTATTCGCGGGTTGGTAATATAGAGCCTGACACCAGTATCAGCTTCACCTTCACGCTGAAAACCATCGGCAATTAAGCCTAACGCTTGACCCGCGCTTGGCTCTCATAAAAACTATAGACCAGCACCATGCCGCCGCTATAGGCGACATCTTCCTTGAATAGCGGACTGTCCTGATTGGCCGCGCCATCATAAAGCTCGACATTGCCGCCTATAAAAAGCCGCAAATTATCATTCACCGGATAAGACAGGCCGAGGCCGATTTCCGCCCCCATGTAACCCGCCTCGGCGGCATATTGCGGACGGTTTGGGGTTACTTGATTTTCGGAAACTTCGTAAAAATAGCGATTGAGACGGTCATTGCCGTATA
>RFZE01000190.1 GCA_009920875.1 Alphaproteobacteria bacterium
GCTGATCAAGGCTTTGCAGGCATCTGACCGGTTTGAAACCAAAGTCTGCGTCACCGCCCAGCACCGCGACATGCTCGACCAAGTATTGACCCTGTTTGACATTCAACCCGATTACGACCTTGACCTGATGCAGCCGGGCCAGTCGCTGACCTCATTGACGACGCGCGTTTTGCACGGCATGGAAAATGTGCTGGCGGAGGAAAAGCCCGACTTGGTTTTCGTGCATGGCGACACCACGACAAGCAGCGCCACCGCGCTGGCCGCCTTTTACGCGCAGGCCGATATTGCCCATATTGAGGCGGGCTTGCGCACCCATGACCTAAGCGCGCCTTGGCCGGAAGAGGCAAATCGGCAAATCACCGGACGGCTGACCAAATGGCATTTTGCCCCGACCGACAAGGCAAGGCAAAATCTGCTGGCCGAAAATGTGCCGGATGAACAAATATGCGTTACCGGCAATACGGTGATTGATGCGCTGCATTATGTGCGCGACGCCATGCGCGATGACGGCGCAAAAGACGCGCAAATAAGCGCCGCTTTGGCGGCTGCCGGATTTCAGTATGACCCGACACGGCGGGTGATACTGGTCACCGCCCATAGGCGCGAAAATTTCGGGCAGGGTTTTCAAAATATATGCGCTGCTTTGGCCGCCTTGGCCGAAGCGCATGCTGATTGCGATATTGTCTATCCGGTGCATTTGAACCCGAATGTGCAAAAACCCGTGCATGAATATCTGGCCGAACATGCCAATATCTATTTGATTGCGCCGCTCGATTATGCGCCCTTTATCTGGATGATGGATAAGAGCCATATTGTGCTGACCGATAGTGGCGGCGTGCAGGAAGAAGCGCCGGGGCTTGGCAAGCCGGTGCTAGTCATGCGCGAGACGACCGAGCGGCCCGAAGCGGTAGAGGCGGGAACGGTGCGGCTGGTTGGCACGAATGTGGACGCGATTACCGATAATGTGGCGCGCCTGCTACAAGAGGACGCCGCCTATGAGCAAATGAGCCGCGCCCATAATCCTTATGGCGACGGCAAGGCGTGTGCGCGCATTATCAAATTTTTGAAAGAGCGCGATAATGACGGATAGACCCTTACGGATTGTTCATTGCGCCAATTTCAGCGCCCGCAAATATGGCGTGGTTTATTATTCGACCGACCGCAAAATATCCAACGGGCTGATACGCAATGGCCATTTTGTAGAAGAATTTTCTTATCGGGACATTGCGGCTACCGAGGCACCTCTTGGGATAAAAAGTTTCGGCACCAATAAAATGAATGCCCGATTACTAGAAATGTTGGCACGAATTGAGCCTGATATTCTGCTGCTCGGCCATAGCGAGATGGTCAGCAATAATACATTACGGGCCGCGCGCGAGGCCTTGCCGGATATGAAAATCGCCCAATGGTGGGTGGACCCGCTGGATGGTTTCCTTGCTGACCGCCGCTATTTCATCGAGCGCATAGACATGGTCGATGATTTCTTTTTAACCACTGACCCGCCTGCATTGAAAAGTTTTCTGCCATTAAACAAGTCGCTGTCGCAGCTGCATTTCATGCCCAATATATGTGATGGCAGCATAGATGATGGCTTGGCATTTGACTGCGCAAAACCGCTCCATGATTTATTGTTCATTGGCCGCGCGACCGGCCTGCGCGGCTCATTAATTGACTTTTTGAATGAAGAAATGGATGGGCTTAACGTCGGGATTTATGGTCAATCGCGCGACAGTCTGGTTTTTGGCCATGATTATCTAAACCTGTTATCAAACTGCCCAATGGCTATAAATTATAGCCGCTATAATGATATTTCGCTTTATTCCTCTGACCGAATGGTGCATTTGGCAGCCAATGGCTGTTTGGTTTTCACGCCCAAAACACCCAATATGGAGCAAGTATTTTTAGCCGATGAGGTGGTCTATTTTGACAGCTTCACCGAGTTGAAGGAAAAAGCGCTTTATTATCTGGCTCATAAAGATGAAGCCCGCGCCATTGCCCAAGCCGGACACCAACGCGCCCATCAAGATTATGACTGCCAAACCGTAACCGCCCAAATGCTAAGGGCGATTACGAAAAAAATGAGTAGGTGTAAAAATGTTG
>RFZE01000020.1 GCA_009920875.1 Alphaproteobacteria bacterium
CGCCAATGGTTTCCGTGATCGAAGCATAAACGCGCCCGCGCCCCGGTTTTTTATCTGTCTCGCTCATTTTTTCTCCCTCACTCATTCGGCCTAAATGGTAAAATCAGCCTTATCCGCGCTGCCGCTCATATCGGCTTGGCTGCATAAATCGGCAATCGTCGTATCGCCGACCGCGCCAATCAATGCCTCTTGCATATTGGCATGAAACGGCGCAATCACCACACGCCCCAAATCGGATTTTGACAACATATCGGCGTCATTGCCGTCTATGTTTTCAATCACTTCAAAAATTTCGCGCACGCTGATGCGCCGCCTTTCGCGGGCCAGCCGATAGCCGCCACGCGGGCCGCGCACACCGCGCAAAATGCCGGCGCGCACCAAAGCTTGCATGACTTGTTCAAGATAACGCTGCGGCACACCTTGGCGCGCCGTAATATCGCGCGCCTGCACCGGATTGGGGCGCGCATGCAAGGCGACGTCCAAAACCGCTTCCAAAGCGAGGAGAGATTTGCGCGACAATCTGATCATGGCTTGCCCGTTCCGGTGGAGCCGAAGCCGCCTCCACCGCGTTGCGTGTCCGACAGCGTGTCGACAATTTGCGTTTGCGCCTGCACCACCGGCGCAATGACCATTTGCGCAATGCGCATGCCGCGCTCAATGATGAAATCTTCTTGTCCCAAATTAATCATAATGATTTTCACCTCGCCGCGATAATCGGCATCAATCGTGCCCGGCGTGTTCAATACGGTGATGCCGTGTTTGGCGGCCAGCCCCGAGCGTGGGCGCACTTGCGCTTCATAACCGGGCGGCAGCGCCATGGCAAAGCCGGTTTCAATCATTGCTTGCGCGCCGGGTTTCAGGCTCAGCGGTGCGTCTTCCGGCAAAGCGGCGCGCATATCCATGCCGGCCGCCAAATCGCTTTCATAAGAGGGCGCATCGAGACCAAGCCCGTGTTCCAGCCATTTTATTTCCAATATGGGGGCGCTCATTCGGTTTTTCCTTTGCTCTTTGCGGCAGCAAAATGCGCCGCCATACGGTCGCTCAATAAGGTAGCCACTTCGTGTTTGCTCATAATGTCGAAATTTTCGACCGAGGGTTTGCGTTCAGTGGCGCAAATCAGGCTGATGGCATTCGTGTCACCGCCCATTACCCCGCCCACAATGCCGCTCTCAGCGCCAACATTATTGGCGACAATCCAGTCGCATTTCTTTTTGGCCAGCTTGGCCGTTGCATGGGCTTCAATATTTTCGGTCTCGGCCGCAAAACCGATAAGCAAAGCGGGACGGTTTTTCCCCGCCGCGGCCAGTGTCGCCAAAATATCGGGGTTTTCGGTGAGGCTGAGCGGCGCCGGCGCATCGCCGTTTTTCTTTATCTTTTGCGCGTCGCAATCGCTCGGCCGCCAATCGGCCACCGCCGCCGTCATGACCGCGCCATCGACCGGCAAAACGGCTTGTGCCGCAGCCAACATCTCGCGCGCCGTTTCAACCCGCGCCATATGCACGCCTTGTGGTGCGGCCAAAGCGGTCGGGCCGGAGACCAAATGCACTTCAGCACCTCTGGCCGCCAATGCTGCGGCAATGGCATAGCCTTGTTTGCCCGATGAGCGATTGGCGATATAACGCACCGGATCAATCGGCTCATGGGTCGGTCCGGCCGTGACCAAAAATTTGCGCCCCGATAATGTCTTATCCGTGCCGCCGTCAGGCGCTCGTCCGGCCAATGCGGCGGCGGTAGCGGCGGCAATGGTTTGCGGTTCGCTCATCCGCCCGGGGCCAAATTCGCCACAGGCCATATCGCCTTCTTCCGGGCCGATAATGGAAACGCCATCGGCGATTAATTGGCTGAGATTGCGCTGTGTCGCTTCATGCTGCCACATGCGCACATTCATGGCCGGTGCCATAATGATTTTCTTATCCGTCGCCAATAGGCTGGTCGAAGCCAAATCATTGGCCAGACCTTGCGCCGCTTTGGCCATGAGATCGGCGGTGGCCGGTGCGACCAGAATAATATCGGCATCGCGCGATAATTGAATATGCCCCATTTCGGCTTCATCGGTCAGGTCGAAGAGATTTTCATAAACCTTATCGCCTGAGACTGAGGCCAAAGAGAGCGGCGAGACAAATTGCTCGGCCGCCGCCGTCATCAAACAACGCACGGCGAGGTCCCGGCTACGCAATTGGCGCACCAATTCCGGGGCTTTATATGCGGCAATACCGCCGCCAATGATCAATAAAACGCGCTGCATTTTTCCTCACCATTTATGGAGGGGAGTTTAATTTACCGAAGAAAAATGTAAATAATTATCTTTTACAAAAAGCGATAGACAAGCGCCGCCAGCGCCAGACCGAGCGCCGACAGGCCCAAAACCCGCGCCAGCCTGTCAGAGGTTTTGGCTGGCCGATCATCGCTGCTTTGCTGTCCCATATGCTGCACCGCTTTGGCGCCGCGCTCCAATTCCTGCAGCGTGTCGGGCAGGCGTTGCACCATGCGCAATGTGCGCCCCGCATTATCCGCCATATCTTGCAATACGGCCTGCGGGCCGATGGATTTTTTCAGCCAATCGCCGACCAGTTTTTCAGAGGCGTCCCAAATATTCACTTTCGGGTCAAAACTGCGCGCCACGCCTTCGACCGTCACCATGGTTTTTTGCAACAGCAAAAGCTGCGGTTGGGTGACCATGTCGAATTGCTCGGTAATGGCAAAAAGCTGTGCCAATACGCGCCCCATAGAAATATCATCAGCATCGCGGTCGCGTATCGGCTCGCCGACAGCGCGTAAGGCTTGCGCAAATTCATGCACATCATGATGGTCGGGCACATAACCCGCTTCAATATGCACTTGCGCCAATTTTTTATAATCGCGGGTGATAAAGCCGTGCAGAATTTCGGCCAGAAAGCGCCGACTGTCATTATCAAGGCGACCACAAATGCCCAAATCAATGGCGATAATCGTGCCGTCCTCGCCAATCAGCAAATTGCCCTGATGCATATCGGCGTGGAAAAACCCGTCGTGCAAAACCAAAGTCAGAAAGATTTGCAACAGCCGCACCGCCAATTGCGACATATCATGCCCTGCCGCGCGCAGCGCATCGACATCAGAGGCCTTAATGCCGTCCACCCATTGCATGGTCAAAACGCGCCGCCCGCTGGCTTCCCAATAAAGCGACGGCACGCGGAAATCTTTCATGCCGCCAATGTTTTCGGCCATTTCAGACAAAGCCGCCGCCTCCATGCGCAAATCGGTCTCGCCATTAATCGAGCGCGCCAAAGTCTCAACACTGTCAACCGGCCGCAAGCGGCGGGTAATGGGAAAATATTTTTCTGCCCAATGCGCCAGCCGCGCCAGCAAGGCCAGCTCGGCGGCCAGCCGCGTCTCAACGCCGGGACGCAGTATTTTGACCGCCAGTTTTTCCCCCGTCTCGGCGTGCACGGCTTGGTGCACTTGCGCCACGGAAGCCGCAGCAATCGGTTCGCTTAACTGGCTGATAATGGCTTGCGGGTTGTCCAATTCGGCGGCCAAAATGCGCTGCACTTTGGCCTCGCTAAAGGGTGGCAGGCGGTCTTGCAGAAAGGTCAAATCATGCGCCATGGCGGGGCCGATAATATCGGGCCGCGTGGCGAGGAATTGGCCGAGCTTGATATAGGTCGGCCCCAGCTTGCGAATGCGGTCGGATAATTTGCGGCCGCGATTATCTTCGCGAAAGCGCGGCGCAAATAGGGTGAACAGGCGGCGCGCCAGCCGAACACGTCGCGGCGCATCGGTAAAAAAATCGGGCGGCAAAAGCGCATCTTGCGCCAGCAAAAGCCGCGCCATGCTGAGCAATCTCAAAAACCGCCCCATCAGAGCCGCCAGCCCATATGTAAGGCCGCTACGCCGCCACTCAGCAATTCGACTTGGGGGCGCGCAAAACCGGCGCTTTCGACATCTTGCAAAAACGCATGGGGGCTCGGAAAGCGGCGAATGCTCTCGACCAAATATTGATAAGCGTCGCGCTCGCCGGTCACCAGACCGCCCATTGGTGGAATAAGGGCAAAGCTGTAAGCGTCATAAATTTTCTGCAAAAGCGCGCTCTGCATATGGGAAAACTCCAAACATACAAAGCGCCCGCCCGGTTTCAGCACACGATAGGCCTCGCGCAAAGCGCGGTCGCGGTCGGTAATATTGCGAATGCCGAAAGCAATGGTCACCATATCGGCGCATTGATCGGGCACCGGCATGGCCTCACCCGTGCCGGTGGTGAAATGCAGATGCGCCGCTTTCTTCACCGCGGCGCGTTTTTGTCCGGCTTTCATCATTTCGCTATTGGCATCGATAATATGGGCGCTCAACCGGCTCCCCAATTTGCGCGCCCGCGCCTGTGCCCGAAGCGCAATATCACCGGTGCCGCCGGCTATGTCGATCAAATGCAAATCGCAATGCGGGCGCATGTGCAAAGCCTCAATCATCCGTGCTTTCCACAAGCGATGCAGCCCGCCCGACATCAGATCATTCATCACATCATATTTATCGGCCACCGCATCAAACACGCCGCGCACCATGGCTTGTTTGTCATCGCGCGCGACCGTGCGAAAGCCAAAATCAATATGTTGACCGTCTGACTGCTTATTTTCTGCCGTTTCGTTCATTGCGCGGCGACGATAGCCCATTGGCGCGGCGAAATCCATGCACGGATTGCCTTTGAGGCGCGCTATTTTCTGCCGAAAGACTGTGGCCAGTTGTCGCTTGCGCCGTTTTAAGCGGCGCTTATGATATGGCTTATGCCTGAATTGCCCGAAGTTGAAACCGTGCGCCGCGGCCTCGCCCCACATATAGAGGGCCGCCGCATTACTGATTTCACCTTGCATCGCGCCGATTTGCGCTTTCCTTTTCCGAAAGATTTCGAAAAGCGCATGCGCGGTGCGCAGGTCAAAAGCTTTAACCGCCGCGCCAAATATTTGCTGGCCGAGATGCAAGATAAGACCGGCACGCCCTTCACATGGCTCAGCCATTTGGGCATGACCGGCCGCTTCATGCTGTCTTTGCCGCAAGCGGGCAATTTGGAGCCCGGCGCTTATGCGCATGAGGTGACGGCGCAAACGGCACAAAAACATATTCATGTCGAGATGCGTTTTGACGATGGCACGCATTTATCATTCGCAGATCCGCGCCGTTTCGGTTTTATGGATTGTTTTTCAGGTGATATGTCCAGCTCGTCTTTTCTGGCCGCCTTGGGGCCTGAGCCCTTGGGCAATGATTTTAACGAGGCGACGCTGCTGGCGGCGGCGCGGGGGCGCAAAACGCCGGTCAAAAATTTTCTGCTCGACCAAAATGTGGTTGCCGGTCTGGGCAATATATATGTCTGCGAAGCGCTGTTTATGGCGGGTATCAGCCCACGCCGACAAGCGACTAATTTGGGGGCAAAGCGGATTGCCCGTTTGGTGAGGGCCATTCGCAATGTCTTGGCACGCGCCATTGAAGCAGGCGGCTCGACCTTGCGCGATTTCGCCCATGAGGACGGTTCTATGGGTTATTTCCAGCACCAATTTGCCGTCTATGGCCGCGCGGGCGAAGCCTGTTCAGTGCCTGACTGTTCTGCTAGGCTGAAACGCCTGGTGCAGTCGGGGCGTTCGAGTTTTTATTGCCCCGCTTGTCAGAAATAAAAAATCGGGCGGTTTTGGGGAAAGAGGGGTCATGCATAATATAAGACAGCCGGTAGCCGGCATTGTTTTTGCCATAGTGCTCATTTGTCTTGCGCCCATGGCCGCCGCACGCAGCTTTTTGTCGACCATTGCCGATGTGCCTTTGGCCGACGGGCTTCACGAATTACCCGATGCGGGATTTGTTTTTGATAAGCCGCAAGGGCGCATTGTGCAGCTGACGGCAAGCCCTCAGGCCGGGGTGACGCAACAGGCTCTCATGGCGTTTTACCAAAACAGCCTGCCCAATTTGGGTTGGCAGGCTAGCGAAAGCGGCTCTGGCCTGTTGACATTTACGCGCCGCGGGGAAATTCTGCGGCTGACCTTCACCGCTGATTTGGTGATTTTTGATTTAACTCCAATGGTCGCGCCATAATCGGCTTTACGCCATTGAGACGGGAGCGCTTTGATGAAATACGAAAATATTCTGGTCGAGCAACGCGACAATGTTGGCCTCATTACTTTGCACCGCCCCAAAGCGCTCAATGCGCTATGCGGGGCGCTGATGGATGAACTGACCCACGCCATTGAAAAATTTGACGCCGATAATGCCATTGGCTGCATGGTGCTGACCGGTTCCGAAAAAGCCTTTGCGGCGGGCGCTGATATTAAGGAGATGTCGGATAAGACATATATTGAAGTGATGCGCGACGACTTTATCACCGCTAATTGGGAAGCTGCGGCCAAAGCACGCAAACCGATCATCGCCGCTGTGGCGGGTTATGCGCTGGGCGGCGGCTGCGAGCTGGCCATGATGTGCGATTTTATTCTGGCCGGCGAAAATGCCAAATTCGGCCAGCCGGAAATCAATTTGGGCGTCATTCCCGGCGCCGGCGGCACACAGCGTTTGACGCGTTTTGTCGGCAAGTCAAAAGCCATGGAAATGTGCCTGACCGGGCGTATGATGGACGCGCAAGAAGCCGAGCGTTGCGGATTGGTGTCGCGCATTATCGCCGATGAGGATTTGGTTGGTGAAGCGGTGGATGTGGCACAAAAAATTGCTGAAAAATCCCTGCCATCCGTGCTTACGGCCAAGGAATGTGTCAATGTCGCTTATGAAACCGGCCTCAAAGAGGGGGTGCATTATGAGCGCCGCGTGTTTCATGCGCTATTTGCTTTTGAAGATAAGGCCGAAGGCATGGCGGCGTTTATTGAAAAGCGCCAGCCGAAATTTTCCGATAAGTAAATCCCCCTGTCAAATGGCGCGACATTTAAGTTGACGGGTGGCCTTGCCGCCCCTATAACGCGCCACATATGAACGCTTTCGGGCGTAATTTACGAGATTGATAAGGTTGGAACATGGCCAATTTGAGTTCATCAAAGAAAATGGTGCGGAAGATTGAACGTCGCACGGCGCGCAATCGTGACCAAAAGTCGAAAATGCGCAGTTTTATTCGCCGCGTCGATGAGGCGATTGCCAGTGGCGATAAAGCGGCAGCCGAAACCGCGTTGCGGGATGCCCAGCCCCTGATTGCGCGCGCCGGTCGCAAAGGCCTGATGCATAAAAAAACCGCATCGCGCAAAGTATCGCGTCTGGCCAAACGGGTCAGTGCCATCGTCTCATAAGAGTGTCTGATTGTGGCCTCTCAGCGTGAGGCTCAATAATCCGCAATCCTATTCGACAGAAAAAATTGTAATTTGCAAAATAGCCCGACGGAATTTGCGTCGGGCTTTTTCTTTTTTCGCGATTCGCAAAAAAATTTTAAAAAAAAAGCAAAAAAAATCGCTGTTCTCATTTTCTTCCCGTTGTCAGCTTGGCTCCTTATTTGTAGTGTCATTTTATCGCTGAAGGCCGCAGTTTGGCTGGATTTTTGGGGTAATCAAAAATTCACGAAACAAAACAAAGGCCTAGGCGATTGGAGGGGACTTTGTCGGCTCGCCCATCCATTACAAAAGGATGGCAGCCCAGGAGGGAGCGGTTCGGATTAGGAAACTGATGACAGGCTCGGGAAAAATTTCGAGCGCCGAGAAAAGAATTTCACGGTCAGTATAGGTTTTTCAAAATCGGATTTTCAAAAACGCTTCTTGAATAAGATGATTTGCTGATGTCGCTCAGGCGATGAATTGGCGACCTCCCCATCTTATGGCCATGACATGCAATGTGTCATCGGTTGGGCGAAATGATAGACGCGGTCTTTACAGGGGCGCGAGACAGGATACGGATGATGGCGGACGCAAACGGTGAGGCCGAAAAAGACAAAAACAAGTTTGCAGATTCTTCGCAATTAAACGCGCCCGATGCCGCGGCGCGCCAGAACGATAAGAAGGATGAAGCGCTGGAAGCGCTGAATGCCCAATGGCATAAAGTGCGCTCGCGTTTGCGCGCTGAATTGGGCGAGGCGACCTTTAATAGCTGGTTTAAATTATTGGAAGTGGCGGGCGCGCAAAAAGGCCGTGTCGTCCTGCATGTGCCGACGCGCTTTGTGCGCAGTTGGATTGAAGCGCATTATCTGACGCGCATTCGCGATCATTGGAAAGCCGAAGATGCCAGCGTGCGGCGTATTGATATTGAATTGCAGCCGGAATGGGTGCCGAGCGAGAAAAAGCCTGAAATACGCGAACAAAAAGCCGTGGCGCCGCGCCGCGCTGCCGCGCCGCCGCAACCCCGTGCGCCCCTGCCCGATATGCCGGAGCCGATTGGGCGCGATGATTTGGGGGCGCCTTTGGACCCGCGCTTTACCTTTGACAATTTCATTGTCGGCAAATCCAATGAGCTGGCTCATGCCGCCGCCCATCGCTTGGCGGAAGGCGATGGCGTCGCTTTCAATCCGCTATTTCTTTATGGCGGGGTCGGGCTCGGCAAAACCCATCTCATGCATGCCATTGCATGGGAAATTCGCCGCCGCACGCCGGAGCGCACCGTGCTTTATTTATCGGCGGAAAAATTCATGTATCAATTTATCCGCGCTTTGCGCTTTAAGGACACAGTGGCCTTTAAGCAGCAATTTCGTGAAGTCGATGTGCTGATGATTGACGATATTCAATTTATCGCCGGTAAGGATTCCACTCAGGAAGAGTTTTTTCATACCTTTAACGCGCTGACCGACCATAACCGCCAAGTTATTGTCTCAGCCGATCGCTCGCCGACCGATTTGGAAGGCATTGAGGAGCGCATTCGCTCGCGTTTGGGCTGGGGTTTGGTGGCCGATATTCACCCGACCGATTATGAATTGCGCCTCGGCATTTTGCAGGCCAAAGCAGAAAGCCTGTCGCGGCGCACTGATGGCAGTGCCGACGGTGCGCGCATTCCGCAACCGGTATTGGAATTTTTGGCGCAGCGCATTGTCACCAATATTCGCGAGTTGGAAGGCGCGCTCAATCGCGTCATTGCCTATGCCAGTTTTGTCGGCCGCCCGGTGACGCTGGAAATGGCGCAAGATGTGCTCCGCGATTTGCTGCGCGCCTCTGACCGCCGTGTCACCATTGATGAGATACAACGCCGCGTGGCAGAATATTTCAATGTCAAAATGGGCGATATGTTGTCGGCGCGCCGCGCCCGCTCCGTGGCCCGTCCGCGCCAAATCGCCATGTATTTGTCAAAGCAATTAACCACCCGCTCCCTGCCTGAGATTGGCCGCAAATTCGGTGGCCGCGACCATACGACGGTCATTCATGCGGTGCGCAAAATCGAACAATTGCGCGAAGAAGACCCGGCCCTGGACGAAGATGTCGATTTGCTGCGCCGCATGCTTGAAAACTAAGCGTTTCCAGGCTTTCGCGCGCTGCACTTTATTCGGGAAAAAGCGTCTTTGCGGGCAAAAAAACTGCCCCTTTAAGGCCGTGTTTCTGCTATATTTCTGACAAGAGATTCGCCGGTTTTCGGGCGCTTTCTTTTGCTGTTGCGCACGCCCTATGGGCCGCTTTTCAGCAGTCAAGCAAAGCGCAAACCATTTGTGATGATGAGAGGGTGACATGAAAACAATAATTGAACGCAGCGATTTATTAAAAGCGTTGAACCATGTGCAAAGCGTTGTAGAGCGGCGTAACACCATCCCCATTCTTTCCAATGTTTTGCTGGAGGCCGATAATGGCGTTTTGGCACTGACCGCAACCGATTTGGAAATCGAAATGCGCGAGCGCGTGGAAGCGGAGATTGTGCAAGCGGGAGCGATTACTGCGCCGGCGCATATGCTTTATGACATTGTCCGCAAATTGCCCGATGGCGCGCAAGTGGAACTGGCAACCGATGAAACCGGCGGGCGGCTCAATCTGGTCGCCGGCAAATCAGCCTTTACTTTACAAGCCTTGCCGCGCGAAGATTTTCCGGCCATGGCGCAAGATGAAATGCCGGTGGCCTTTGCCCTGCCGGTCAATGATTTGCGTCGCTTGATTGAAAAAACCCGTTTTGCCATTTCGGTAGAAGAGACGCGTTATTATTTGAACGGCATTTATCTGCATGTTTTGGAAGATGGCGGGGCCAATTTGCTGCGTGCCGTGGCAACCGATGGCCATCGTTTGGCGCGGGTGGAAATGGCGCAACCGGTCGGCGCCGATAATATGCCGGCCGTCATTATTCCGCGTAAAACCGTGGGCGAAGTACAAAAATTATTGGAAGAAGCCGAAGGCGAAGTATCGCTGCAAGTGTCGGACACGAAGATTAATTTCGCCTTTGCCGAGATTGTTCTGACCTCCAAGCTGATCGACGGCAAATTCCCCGATTATACGCGCGTCATTCCGTCCGATAATGACAAGACGCTGAAGCTCGATGCCAAAAGTTTTGCGCAAAGCGTTGACCGCGTCTCGGCCATTTCCAGCGAGAAATCGCGCGCCGTCAAATTGGCGCTTGATAAGGACAGTCTGGCTTTGTCGGTCTCCAATCCCGATAGCGGTTCGGCCAATGATGAATTGAGCGTCGCTTATGCCGCCGATGCCATGGAAATCGGTTTTAACGCCCGCTATTTAATGGATATTACCGGCCAGTTGGACGGTGAAACCGCAACTTTTGAACTGGCCGATAGCGGCTCGCCCACTTTGGTGCGCGATGATGAAGACGCGCAAGCGCTTTACGTTCTCATGCCGATGCGGGTGTAATGGCGGGGGTTTCCGCCAGTCTCGAACAACCACAAGATTATGTGGCGCCGGCGCGTGCCTTGGCGCCTCATATTGAAGCTTTGCGGCTGACCCATTTCCGCTCGCATGAAAATCTGACGCTTGATTGCGCGCCGCGCGCCATGGTGCTGCTCGGGGCCAATGGCATTGGCAAAACCAATGTGTTGGAAGCTTTATCCATGCTGGCCCCGGGGCGCGGCCTGCGCGGTGCGGCATTTGACGATATGCGCTTTGAGCGCAGCTTGGGCTGGACGGTGAGCAGTGATATTGCGACGCCTGACGGGCCGGTGCGCGCCGGTATTGGTTGGCGCGACGGGGCGCGCCGTGTGCGCATAGACGGGGCCAATGGCAAGATGGATGATATCGCCCATATGCTGCCACAGCTTTGGCTGACCCCGGCCATGGACCGCCTGTTTGTCGACGGGGCGAGCGGGCGGCGCAAATTTCTCGATCGGTTTGCGCAAAGCCTTGATGCCAGCCTGACAAAATCTTTGAATGCTTATGAAAAAGCCATGCGCGAACGCAATCGGCTGTTGCAGGATAATGGCGGCGCACAAAACGGTTGGCTCGACGGGTTGGAAGAAGCCATGGCGCTTCATGGCGTGGCCATTGCGGCGGCGCGGCTGACCGCTTTGGATGCATTGGCGGTTGGCTTGGCAGCGATTCCCGAAGCGGCGTTTCCGCGCGCTGAGATTGCTTTATCGGGCACATTGGAAGCGTCTTTGCGCACGCAATCAGCACTTGAGGTGGAAGATCGGTTTCGCGCTCATTTGGCCGATACGCGCGCGCTGGACGGCGCGGCGGGGCGTTGTTTGGACGGCCCGCATCGCAGCGATTTGCAGGTTCATTATGCGGCCAAAAACATGCCTGCCGCCGATTGCTCGACGGGTGAGCAAAAGGCGCTTTTGGTCGGCTTGATTTTGGCACAAGCGCATTGCGTGGCGGCGCAACGCGGCGCCGTGCCGATTTTGCTGCTCGATGAAGTGGCCGCCCATCTCGATGCGACACGGCGCGCGGCGTTGGCGGAAATTTTGCACGCTTTGGGCGGGCAAAGCTGGATTACCGGCACGGATGAACAATCTTTTGACGGCTTTGATGCGGTGTTTGGCGATGATTTTGCCGCGCTGCAACTGGCCGCCAATCATGCTCAGTGACGGGCATAATGACCGGCGGCATGAAGCCGCCAGCGGGAGAATGATATGAGTGACACACCGGAAAGCCCAGAAAATGGCGACCCGCAAGATAGCGATTATGGTGCCTCTTCCATTAAAGTCCTGAAAGGGCTGGAAGCGGTGCGCAAGCGCCCGGGCATGTATATTGGCGATACGGATGACGGCACTGGCCTGCACCATATGGTCTATGAGGTGGTCGATAATTCCATCGATGAGGCTTTGGCCGGTCATTGTGATGAGGTTTCCGTGCGCCTCAACGCCGATGGCTCGGTGACGGTGTCGGATAATGGCCGTGGCATTCCGACCGAAATGCACCCTGAAGAGGGCATTTCCGCCGCGCAAGTCATTATGACGCAATTGCACGCCGGCGGTAAGTTTGACTCCAATAGTTATAAAGTCTCGGGCGGCTTGCACGGGGTCGGTATTTCCGTCGTCAATGCGCTGTCCGATTGGCTGCAATTGACCATTCGCCGCGACGGCAAATTACACGAAATGCGCTTTGCGCATGGCGAGGCGGAAGCCGATTTGGCGGTCATTGGCGATGCCGAGACGACCGGCACGGAAGTGACGTTTCACCCGTCTGATGCGACCTTCACCATGACCGAATTCAGCTTTGACACGCTGGAGCACCGCTTGCGCGAATTGGCGTTTTTGAACAGCGGTGTCGGTATTGTTTTGGAAGATATGCGCCATGCCGAACCGCGCCGTGTCGAGCTGAGATTCGATGGCGGCTTGGAGGCTTTTGCGCGCTATCTCGACCGCAATAAAACCACTTTGATTGACACCCCCATCACGCTGCAATCGGAGGCTGATGATATTGGTGTCGAACTGGCGCTGTGGTGGAATGACAGCTATCACGAGACGGTATTGTGCTTCACCAATAATATTCCCCAGCGCGATGGCGGCACGCATTTGGCCGGTTTTCGCGGCGCATTGACGCGCACGGTCAATAATTATGCCAATCAATCGGGCATTGCCAAAAAAGAGAAAGTTTCATTAAGCGGCGATGATTGCCGCGAAGGGCTGACCGCGGTTTTGTCGGTCAAAGTGCCGGATCCGAAATTTTCCAGCCAGACCAAAGACAAGCTGGTGTCGTCAGAAGTGCGCCCGGTGGTCGAAAGCGTGGTCAATGATGTGCTCAATAATTGGTTTGAAGAGCATCCCAATGAAGCGAAAATCATCATCAATAAGGTGGTCGAAGCCGCCGCGGCGCGTGAAGCGGCGCGCAAAGCGCGTGAATTGACCAGGCGCAAGGGCGCGTTGGATGTCTCCAGCCTGCCCGGCAAGCTGGCCGATTGTCAGGAGCGCGATGCGTCGCGTGCCGAGCTGTTTTTGGTTGAGGGTGACAGTGCCGGTGGTTCGGCCAAACAGGCGCGCAATCGCGCCAATCAGGCGGTCTTGCCATTGCGCGGCAAAATCTTGAATGTCGAGCGCGCGCGGTTTGACAAAATGCTTTCCTCCAATGAGATTGGCACGCTGATTACGGCGCTCGGCACGGGCATTGGGCGCGAAGATTTTGATGTCGAGAAATTGCGCTATCACAAAATCATCATCATGACCGATGCTGATGTTGACGGGGCGCATATTCGCACTTTGCTTTTGACTTTCTTCTATCGGCAAATGCCGGAAATTATCGAGCGCGGTCATCTCTATATTGCGCAGCCGCCGCTTTATAAAATTCGCCGCCAAAGCGCCGAAAGCTATTTGAAAGATGACGCCGCTTTGGAAGATTTCCTGATTGAGGCGGGGCTGGGCGAGGCGGTGCTGACTTTGGCGTCGGGCGAACAAAGAAGCGGCCCTGATTTGGCCGAATTGCTGACCCAGGCGCGGCTTATCAAATCCATATTGTCGGCCCTGCCGCCGAAATATCCGCAATTCATTATCGAGCAGACCGCCATAGCCGGTGCGCTGACACCGGATATTTTGTCAAAATCGGAATTGGCCGAACAGAGCGCACAATATATTGCGGCGCGCCTCAATCGCATGGCCGATGAGGTGGAACGCGGCTGGGAAGGCCTGCCATCGGGCGATGGCGGGCTGACTTTTGCCCGCGAATTGCGCGGCGTGCGTGAGGCCTTTAATATTGACGGGCCGCTGATTTCGTCAAAAGATGCGCGCGCCTTGGATGAGCTGGCGCCGGCGTTGCAAACCGTCTATCTCGATCCGGCCAAGCTGACCATTAAAGATCGTGATATTGCCATTAATACGCCGAGCGAATTGCTGGCCGCCGTGCTCGATCAGGGGCGCAATGGCGTCGCCTTGCAGCGTTATAAGGGTTTGGGTGAAATGAACCCTGAACAACTATGGCAAACCACATTGGATAAGGATGCGCGCTCGCTCTTGCAGGTAAAAGTGCAAGATGTTGCCGAGAGCAATGATTTGTTCGAGCAGCTCATGGGCGATGTGGTGGAGCCGCGCCGCGAGTTTATTCAGAAGAATGCGCTGGCCGTCGCCAATCTTGATATTTAGGCAAATGTCCCATGAGTGAGGCCGACCCGCCGCGACGCTTGCTGCCCCGTTTTGTTTATTGGGGTTTGGTCATGGCTTTATGGTTTGGCCTTGCTGTCGGTGTTTTGGTTTTCTATTACGCGCTTGATTTGCCGGACACGGATGATTTGTGGAAGACCGGCAGTCAACCCGAATTGAGCATATATGCGCGCGATGACGGTTTGGTGGCGCGCCGCGGGCGGCGCGGCGGACGGCCCATGCGGTTTGAAGATTTCCCGTCGCATTTGGTTCAAGCCGTTATCGCCATTGAAGACCGGCGCTTTTTTTCCCATTTCGGCCTCGACCCGCGCGGGCTGGCGCGCGCCATGGCGGTCAATCTCAGACAGGGGCGTTTGGCGCAAGGCGGCTCGACCCTGACCCAGCAATTGGCGAAAAATGTTTTCCTGACACCGGAACGCAGTTTCAAACGTAAAGTGCAGGAATTGCTGCTGGCCTTTTGGCTGGAGGCGCATTTTTCCAAACAGGATATTTTGGCGCTCTATCTCAATCGCGTCTATTTCGGCAGCGGCGCTTATGGTGTGCAAGCGGCAGCGGAAACCTATTTCAACCGCCCGGTGCAAAATTTGACACATGTCGAAGCGGCCATGCTGGCCGGTCTGTTGAAAGCCCCGTCGCGTTATGCGCCGACACGCGACCCGGCCGCCGCTGCACAGCGCGCGCGCATTGTCATTGCCGCCATGCGCGATGCCGGATTTATCAGCATGCAAGAAGCCAATATGATGGCGGCGCAAAATATCACCATCACCAATCGTTCCACCGATGGAGCGCATTATGCGGTCGATTGGACGCTCGAC
The DNA here is from genome assembly GCA_009920875.1 of Alphaproteobacteria bacterium. GTDB lineage: Bacteria > Pseudomonadota > Alphaproteobacteria > RS24 > RS24 > UBA8337. The sequence continues at coordinate 15,199 of RFZE01000020.1, forward strand.
CAATTGCCCGGTTTTGTCGGCCGTCCGCGCGCCGATTTGGATGTCATGACGACGCTTGACCGGCCCATGCAATTGGCGGCGGAGCGCGCCATTAATCAGGTTTTGGCGGCGCAGGGCGAAGCGCGCCAAGCGGGACAAGCCGCGATGGTGGTGATGACACCGGACGGCGCCATTCGTGCCATGATCGGTGGCCGCGCCTATGGCAAAAGCCAGTTCAATCGGGCCGTGCAGGCGCGCCGCCAACCGGGCTCGGCCTTTAAGCCATTGGTCTATCTGGCCGCTTTGGAAAACGGGCTTGAGCCGGGCGATCGCTATGAGGATGCGCCGCTCAGCATTAATGGCTGGTCGCCGAAAAATTATGATGGCAGCTATCGCGGTGCGGTGACGGCGGGCGAAGCACTGGCACATTCATTAAATACGGTGGCGGTGCAAATCAGCGAACAAACCGGTCGTGACAAGGTGATCGATATGGCCCGCCGCCTTGGTTTAAGCGGTCGCCTGCGTGCCCATCCGTCCTTGGCACTCGGTACATTTGAAGTCAATTTGCTGCAATTGACCTCAGCCTATGCGCATTTTGCCAATGGCGGTCAACAAGTGGTGCCGCATATTATCCAAGCGGTCATCAGTTCTTCGGGGCAAATTCTTTATGATCGATTGACCCCGGTGTCGCTGCCGGTTGTCGATGGCCGCCATATTGGCGCGCTCAATAATATGTTGCGCGCGGTGATGACTGTCGGCACGGGCCGCGCCGCGCATATTGATGGGGTTGCTTTGGCCGGCAAAACCGGCACTTCGCAAAATTGGCGCGATGCATGGTTTATCGGCTATTCAGGGGCTTTGGTGGTCGGCGTTTGGGTCGGCAATGATGACGGCGCGGCCATGGCGCGGGTGACCGGTGGCGGCTTGCCGGCACAAATATTTGCCCGCTTTATGGATGAACAAAAAGAACTGGCCGCTTCCGTGGCTTTGCCGGAAGGCGGCTTGCCCGCATCCGGCGGCATTGGTGGCCTGCTCCGCCGCCTGTTCGGTGATTAGCGGTTTGTGGCAAGCGCCTCGGCCAATTTCTCGGCCAATAATTCGGGCGTTACTGCATGGTCGTAATGCGCCATATAGCGATTATTGCCATCCATGAGATAAAAAAAGCTCGAATGGTCGACATTGTAATTGCCGTTTCCATCTTCCGCCGCGCCGCGCGCCGCATAAATCTTATAGGCCCTTTTGACGGCATCAATATCGGCTTGGCTGCCGGTCAGCCCGGTCAGGCGCGGATGGAAATAGGCCAAATAATCACGCAAGACAGGCGGCGTATCGCGTGCCGGATCGACAGAAATAAATATCGGTTGCAGCTTTTCATAGGCCGCTTCATCCCGTGTTTTTAAATTATCCAAAGCGCCACCCATAATATCCAGCGCGGTCGGGCAAACATCGGGGCAATAGGTAAAGCCGAAATAAATCAGCATGGGGCGACCGGCAAAATCGACTTGGCTGCGGCGCACGCCATGATGGTCGGTCAGGGCGAAAGCGCCGCCAATGGCTGCGCTCAATCGGCTTTCGGCCGCATTGCGCCCCTTGCCGCTGTCTTGCCCCAATTGCAAAAGCAGCAGCACCACAATAGCGGCAAGGCCGAGGCTGGCAATGGAAAGGCTGATTTTAACATGACGGCTCATGGCAATTTTCTATCTGACAATGTCTGTGTCATTGGGTCTGCCTCATTGGCGGCGCACCGATTGCACTGGCGGGCTATCGGGTGGTTGCCGTTTCGTGTCAGGCGTTTATATCTTGAGGCAAAGGGGTATGCAATGCGCGACCATGGACCAATGAATTTTGATGGTGAATTTTCCAATGCCAGTGTCGGCGGCGCACCGGCCGTGCGTTTGCGCGTGCAAATGGCATTGCGCTGGATGGCGATTGTCGGCCAATCGGCTGCCGTGGCCTTGGTTTATTGGGGTTTTGGTTTTGACCTGCCCTTGGCGGCGGTGCTGGCTGTCATCGGTTTGGCGGTGGCCCTTAATCTCGTTTTGCAGCTGCCCTTGCCGCGCAACCATATGCTGACCGAGCAGCAAACGGC
>RFZE01000191.1 GCA_009920875.1 Alphaproteobacteria bacterium
ATGGCCGGTCGGGGTGAAGCTGGCTTTGACCCCGCCGCCTTGCAATACCAGCTCAGAGACACGGCGTGTGCCGCTATGATAAGCGGTGGTGAAGTCAATTTGCGTCAATTCCAAGCGGCTGCCATTGGCGAAATCGTCAAACACCGCTTTGCGATTCCACGGTACGCCATCGCCATCATCATTGCTGTGGCAGAAAAATGCCGCTTCGTCGAAATTGCTCGGCGTCCATAGCCAGTAAAATTGTTGCGGCGCAGGCGGCACCGGTGCTTGCGTCTCGGCCATGCCGATTTGCCGAATGCCCCAGCTGCGGTCGCGGGTACCGCGACAGCCGCTCACTTCGATTTTTTCCCCGCGCAAATCAAGCGTGCCGGCCCAGTCGATATTTTGCGTGGCGCGCGTCAAATCCATCATCATGCGCGTGCCTTGGCGGCGTGTGAAGCGCGGCTCTTCAATGGCTTCATGGCGCGCCGTGGCGGTCAGGCTGCCGCTCAAGCCGCCTTCATTATCGGCCAGTGTGATGCGGGTTTCGCGCATCGGTTTGACAATTTCGACAGTCAGCGGCCCGACGGTCAAGGCAAGTCGGTCGCCAAGCATTTCTTTGGAAGCGCGCAGATTATATTGCCGCCCCTCATAAGACAGCGCGAAACTGGCATCCATAATATTCAATTGCGGATAGACGCCAAGCGCGGCGGCGAAGAAGACCGCGCCATCGGCGCTATAACCGTTAAAGAAAAAGCGGTCATAAAAATTGCGGTCGCTGCCCGCATAGGCCATTGGCTCGGGGGTTTGATGCAGCGGATAATCATCAGCCGGTGTCAGCATTTACTTGCCCTTTTCCTGTTTACCCAGTGCCGCACGCACCGCCGCCTTATTATCTTCAGAGCCGGTCAAAAGCGCATATTGCTCGCGATCCATGAAAGATGAGAGATGGTTGAGCGCATGCGCTTGCGCATTAATCGCCTGCTTGCTCATGCGCACCGGCACGGGCGGCAAAGCGAGGACTTTGGCGGCCAGCTCTTGCGCTGCGGCCAGCGCGCCGCCTGACGGGCTGAGCCTATCGACCAGCCCCCATTGCGCGGCCGTCTCAGCACCGATATTTTCCCCTAAAATCACCAATTGTTTGGCACGCGACGGGCCGATAAGCGCGCTGATGCGCGGATTGGCCTGCCAGGACATGTTAATGCCGAGCGGCACTTCGGGCAGGCGAATATCGCAATCGGCGGAGGCGACGCGCCAATCGCACGACACGGCGAGCGCCAAGGCACCGCCAATGGCATAGCGCTCCATGGCGCAAATGGTGACTTGCTCAAGCCCCTCCCAAGCGGCGCACATATCGGGGCCAAGTAACAATTTTTGCCGTTGTGCCAGCCTGTCGAGACCGTGCGTGTGCATATTCGGGTCTTTCAAATCGGCACCGATGGAAAACACGCGCGCGCCGCTGACAATAACGCAATGGGTCTCAATATCACCTTTCAGCCAGCGCGCCACATCGCGCAGGCCTTCCATGGCTTCTGCCGAAAGCGGGTTCATGCCGCCGCCATAGCTGCCGCGGTCGAGCGTCACTGTGGCGAGGCCGTCGGCACGCGCCAGCTTCACGCAATCGGGCAGCTGCAAACTTTCCATGAAATCCCTCCCATATATCCCCGATTATGGGAGAGGCGGTGCGGTTTTTGCAAGCGCGAAAGCGCACGAAAAAGGGCGAGCTGCAGCCCACCCTTTAAGAGATTTTATGAATTTGGTCTGACGACCCAGACGCCGCAAGTTTATTCAGCCAGTTTATGGGGCTTAATGCCCGGGTCGCCAAGCAAGATAATGTCGTCGCCCGATTTGCCGATGGCGGTCGCAAAGCTTAAGCGGTCGGGGCGCGGCTGGTTGGCGAAGCTTTTGCCATTATCTTGCGAGACCAGCACCGTGCCCGACAGACCGGCCAGCACGACGCGGCCATCGTCCAATTGGGTGCCGCCGGAGACCGATTGGTCAGTGCCGGTGGTGACTTTCTTCCAACTTTTGCCTGCATTGGATGATCGCCAAACATTGCCGCGCATGCCGAAGACCAGCACATCGCCATTATTGAGGCCGAGGCCGCCCCAAAACGAGCCG
>RFZE01000192.1 GCA_009920875.1 Alphaproteobacteria bacterium
TTGTAAACCGCAGCGTCATTGCGTTTTTCAAGTAAGGCCACTTTGATGACTGAAGCTTCCGAATAATAAATGATGCGATACTCGCCCGATGCGAGCTTCGAATAATCGGCAAGCCTACCTCTTAACGGGTCGCCTGATAAGTCACCACTCGCCAAAGACTTCGATTTTTTTGCAATTTGTTGCTGATGCTTTTTCGGAAAAGCTCTGAGACTTTTTTCCGCATCCTTAGAAAAATCAATCTTTTTCATTCAAAACGTCATCGAGCAATTTTTCGCTTTCTTCGACGCCTAACCACTTACCTTTACCGACAACCTCATCTGCGCGTTCAGCCAAAAGCTTATCCTCAATCTCTTGCAAACGCTGATATTCCTCATAAGCCATGAGAACGGCCGTCGGGCGCGCGTGTTTTTCGATAATGACTGGTTCTCGCCGCGCATTGTCCAATAATTCACCAAATTTGTTTTTGGCCACACTGGCCCTGAAACTGTCCATATCAAACTCCTAAGATTGCCTAAAATAGCCAAATTAGCCAAATTGGTCAATAACTGACATGACAAATAACGACGCAAAGGCACATCGCCTATTCGGAGGCGTTAAATATAGCGCTCAAAAAAATGGCGGGCACTGCATAGCAGCCCCGCCATTTCGTATCAAGCCGGGTCGGAAATTAGCCGACCAATTCGTCATCCGTGAAGAAGAACTTAATTTCTTCCGCTGCCGTTTCAGCTGCGTCAGAGCCGTGCACGGAATTGGCATCAATGCTCTCGGCAAAATCTTTGCGAATGGTGCCTTCATCGGCTTCAGCCGGATTGGTTGCGCCCATAATTTCGCGGTTTTTGGCAATGGCGTTTTCGCCTTCCAAAACCTGCACAACCACCGGGCCGGAGACCATGAAATCGACAAGGTCATTATAGAAAGGACGCTCTTTATGCACGGCATAGAAGCCACCGGCCTGTTCGCGCGTCATATGAATACGCTTGGAAGCAATGATGCGCAGACCATTGCTTTCAAAGCGGTCAATGATTTTACCGGTCAGATTGCGCTTGGTGGCATCCGGTTTGATGATTGAAAAAGTGCGTTCAATGGCCATTGGAAGTTCCTCAACTCTGGTTCATTTGAGGGTCTTATAGGCGGGCTTTTCAGCCTTGGCAAGCTAGGCTTTTTGCTCCCATTTGCCTTCCGCCGATTGCTGCCAATAGGTCAGCTCATGGCCCGCTTCTTTCAACTCGCTCCAGCGCGCACGGGCGCGCGCCACATTGTCTTCATCGCGCCCGTCAAACATGAAAACCGTGCGCTCGAACCCGTCAATCGCGGCGCGTTCCGCGCCATCGACGAGAAACAATACATTGGCACCGTTCGGCGTTTCATCTTCATCGGTCAGCCATATAGGCTGGCTGTCAGCATGCTCGGCAAAACGCGCATCGCCTTTGGCGGCATGCGGTAGAAACGCATCATCCCGATAGGTCCATAGATGGCTGTCCAATGTGGCAACGCGCTCTTGCGAACCGGCTTGCACAATCGCTTTCCAGCCGCGCTTCATGGTTGCGTCCAGCAAAAGAGGCAGCGCCTGTTCCAGCGTCTGTTGTTCCAGATGATAGAACAGGACTTCGCTCATTATTTCTCGTAATGCGCCTTCACCAGTCGGTCGAGCAAGCGCACGCCATAGCCCGACGCCCATGTGCGGCTGATTGCACTTTTCGGGCTGCCCATGGCCGTGCCGGCAATGTCCAAATGCACCCAAGGCACATTATTGGTAAAGCGCTTCAAAAACTGGGCCGCGGTCGACGAACCGGCATAGCGGCCACCGATATTTTTCATATCGGCATTCGGCGTGTTGATCATTTTGTCGAAATTATCATTCATCGGCATGCGCCAGACTTTTTCGCCCTCGGCATTACCGATTTCGGTCAGTTGCTCGGCCAATGTGTCATCGCTGGCAAACATGCCTGCATAATCTTGTCCCAGCGCAATCATTATCGCGCCCGTCAGCGTCGCCAGGTCAATCATGAATTTCGGCTTGAAACGCTTTTGCGTATACCAAAGCGCATCAGCCAAAACGAGACGGCCTTCAGCATCTGTGTTGAGCACTTCAATGGTTTG
>RFZE01000193.1 GCA_009920875.1 Alphaproteobacteria bacterium
TCGGGACGCACGCAGGAAATCCAGCGCCTGATCGGGCGTTCATTGCGCGCCGTCGTCAATTTGGAGGCTTTGGGCGAAAATCAAATTTCGCTTGATTGCGATGTCATTCAGGCCGATGGCGGCACCCGCACCGCGTCGATAACCGGCGCATGGGTGGCGCTTTATCTCTGCGTTGAGAAAATGAAGACGGATGGGCTTATCTCAACACCGGTCATGGGGGGTGTCATTGCCGACCAGCTGGCCGCCTTGTCATGCGGCATTTACCAAGGCCTGCCGGTAGCCGACCTCGATTATGATGAAGACAGCGTTGCCGATACGGATGGCAATTTTGTCATCACCGGCAGCGGCAAGCTGGTTGAAATTCAAGCAACCGCCGAAGGCGCAGCATTTGAAGAAGCCGAGTTCCAGACATTAATGGCATTGGCCAAAAGCGGCATTTCAGAATTGGTGGCTTTGCAAAAACAAGCGGTCGGTCTGTAAATGGCGCGGCTTTTTACCGAGCCAAAGTTGATTGTCGCCAGCCATAATAAAGGCAAGCTGGTTGAGATTGCCGATTTATTGACGCGCTTTGACGTCGAGACGGTCGGTGCCGCCGCGCTTGGCCTGGCTGAGCCTGAAGAGACCGGTAGAACTTTTATCGCCAATGCCGAATTGAAAGCGCTGGCTGCAGCCACCACGGCCGGCCTGCCCGCCTTGTCCGATGATAGCGGGCTGGCGGTCGACGCGTTGGACGGCGCGCCGGGAATTTACTCGGCGCGCTGGGCCGAAACCGCCAATGGCCGCGATTTTGATTTTGCCATGCATAAAATTGAAATGGCGCTCCATGAAAAGGCGCAGACCCAAAAAAACCATGTGCCGCGCACGGCGCGCTTTGTCTGCGCCTTGTCTTTGGCTTGGCCTGACGGCCATGTTGAAAGTTTTGAGGGCACGGTTGAGGGCAGTCTGGTGTGGCCGATGCGCGGTAAAAACGGTTTCGGCTATGACCCGATTTTTCTGCCTGAAGGCGGCGATTTGACCTTTGGCGAAATGAACCCGGATGCCAAACACGCCATATCGCATCGCGCCGATGCTTTTGCCCAATTGGTGGCGGCTTGTTTTGAAGACAAGCTGGCGTGAACCGGCCAGCCAAAAGCAAGGCCGATATGCCGCCCTTGGGCATTTATCTGCATTGGCCTTTTTGTTCGGCGATTTGCCCCTATTGCGATTTCAATGCTCACGCGGCGCATAAAAACACGGCGACACAAGAAGATTGGTTGGCCGCCTATTGTGGCGAGCTGACCCATGCGCATGGGCTGCGCCCGCACGGGCCGGTGGAAACCGTATTTTTTGGCGGCGGCACGCCATCGCTTATGCCGGCTGAATTGGTCGGCGATATTTTGAACCATATTGACGCTCTCTGGGGGCTCGCCGCGCAGGCTGAAATATCGCTGGAAGCAAATCCGATCAGCGCTGCGGCACCGCATATGCAAAAGCTGCGCCAGGCCGGCATTACGCGGCTGTCTTTGGGGGTGCAGGCATTTGATGATGCGGCGCTCAGATTTCTCGGCCGCACCCATAGCGTCGCCGATGCACGCGCCGCTTTTGTTGACGCGCAGCGGATTTTCGACAGCGCCAGTTTTGATTTGATTTATGCGCGCCCCGCGCAGTCTTTGGCCGATTGGCAAAAAGAACTGAGCGCGGCGCTGGCCTTGGCGCCGCAGCATATGTCGCTTTATCAATTGACCATTGAGCCGGACACACCCTTTCACGCACGCATGCAGCAAGGCAAGCTCGCCATGCCCGATGAAGAGGCGGCGGCCGATTTATATGAGATGACGCAAAGCCTGTGCGCTGCCGCCGGATTGCCGGCTTATGAAATTTCAAACCATGCGGCACCGGCGCATATATGCCGTCACAATCAGGCCATATGGCAAGGCGGCGATTATGCAGGCATTGGGCCGGGCGCGCATGGCCGCTTGACATTGGACGGCACAAAACATGCCAGCCTGGCGGCGCGCCAGCCGCAAGAATGGCTGGCCGCGTGTCGCGAAAAAGGCCATGGCTGGCAGCTCACTAAATTGCCCGCTATAG
>RFZE01000194.1 GCA_009920875.1 Alphaproteobacteria bacterium
TTTCCAACGCCTTTTGCCACGTGCGCTTTCCTCTTTTTTGCCAAGATAAAACTCTTGAATGTCGCGACTATCGAGCAAGCGCTGGCGGTCGCCCTCCATCACCACACGGCCGACTTCCAGCACATATCCGAAATCAGCCAATTGCAGTGCCATATGAGCGTTTTGTTCGACCAGTAAAATGGTCATTTTCTGCTCTTCATTTAGGCGCTTGATAATCTCAAAAATCTCACCGACCAGCTTGGGTGACAGGCCGAGCGACGGCTCATCAAGCAGTATCATGCGTGGGCGCATCATCAAAGCGCGGCCAATGGCCAACATTTGCTGCTGACCGCCGGATAAATAAGCCGCCTCATTTTTGGCGCGCTCGCGCAAAATCGGGAAATAATTGAAGACGGTTTCAAGATCTTCCTCAACGGCGTCCCTATCGCTCCGTCGGAACGCGCCCATTTCCAAATTCTCCTGCACCGAAAGAAAGGGAAACACTTCGCGCCCTTCCGGCACGTGACCGATGCCCTTATTGGCGACGCGGTCGGGCTCCATGCCGGCAATATCTTCACCGTGAAAACTGATGCTGCCTTTTTGCGGTTCCATCGCACCGGAAATCGTTTTCAAAACCGTCGTCTTCCCCGCCCCGTTTGATCCAAGCACGGCAACAATTTTGCCTTCTTCCACATCAAGGCTGACCCCGCGAATGGCCATAACCGGCCCATAAAAGGTTTCGAGATTGCGCACTTGTAAAACGTGATTGCTCATGCCGCGCCCCCCAAATAGGCCGCCACAACATCAGGATGGTTTTGCACGTCTTGCGCGCTTCCCTCGGCAATCACTTGGCCATTATTGAGCGCCAGCACGCGGTCTGACACTTCATTGACGAGGCTCATATCGTGCTCAATCATCAGCACTGAAATGCCGAGATCGTTTTTGATGTCGTCAATCCAAAAGCCCATTTCTTCTGTTTCCTCAGGGTTCAGACCCGAGGCGGGCTCATCGAGCAGCAGCAATTTCGGCTCGACACATAAAGCGCGCCCCAGCTCGATTTTCTTGCGCACGCCATAGGGCAGATTGGCAATGCGCTCGTCGCGATAATGCGCCAATTCAAGGAAATCAATGACATCTTCGACTTGCGCACGATGCGCCAGTTCGGCGCGCCGTACGCCCGGGTCGAAAATCAGCTGGCGCAACACCGGCACGCGACTGTGAATTTCGCGACCAATCAGCAGGTTTTGCAGCACGGTCGAATGTTCAAACAATTCGATATTTTGAAATGTGCGGGCAATGCCGATACGGGCAATTTCATCGGCCCGCGCCGCCGTAATATCTTCGCCCTTGAAGCGAATATGGCCGGTATCGGGCGCATAAAAAGATGAAATCATATTGAACACGGTTGATTTACCCGCCCCATTGGGGCCGACAATGGTAAACACCTCACCTTCATTCATCGCGAAGCTGACATCATCAACCGCTTTCACGCCACCAAAACTGAGGCTCAAATTTTCAATCTCAAAGAAACTCATCGCATGCGCTCCGTCTTCAGATAGCTGCGCTGACGCTTAAACGTATTGCGGCGGTAAAACGGAAAATTCTCCAAGAAGGTGCGGAATTTAACCCACCGACCATAAACCCCTTCGGGCTCGAAAATAATGAATAAGACAAGTATCAGCCCGAACAGACCCGGCTCCAGCCCCGGTTGATTGCCAATGGCAGGCGGCAGAACATCTTTCAAAATCGAAATCGACGCCTCAAGAAAACCAATGAGAATGGCTCCGTAAACCGCCCCATGCACTGTGCCGAGACCGCCGACCACAACCATCAGCAAAAGCTGAATCGACAGAATAATGCCGAAAGTTTCGGGCGACAGAAACTGAATGAAATGGGCAAACAAACCACCGGCCAACCCGGTCAACGAAGCCGAAATCAGAAATGCCAAAACTTTGGTGCGCGCTACGCGAATACCGAGGCTTTCGGCTGAAATTTCGCTATCGCGCACGGCCAGCATGGAACGACCGAGCGGCGAGCGCAAAATATTCAGCACCAATGCAATCGA
>RFZE01000195.1 GCA_009920875.1 Alphaproteobacteria bacterium
GTTGCGGCCAAAGGCGATAACTTCACCAAGCTGGAGCGCGTGCATGGCAATATCGGTTTCAGCGTTGGCCCTGATGATGTGTTCCTCGCTCTGCGTGGCTTGCGCACCATGCCGACGCGCATGAAGCAACATCAGCAAGCGGCGCTTGATATTGCCGCATGGCTTGAAGGCATGAGCTTTGTCCGCAAAGTGTTTTACCCTGCTCTGCCCGGCGCACCGGGCCATGATTTATGGCAGCGCGACTTTACCGGCGCAGGCGGCCTGTTCTCTGTCGAGCTTGAGCCATGTAGCGAAGAGCAACTTGCAGCCATGCTCGACAATATGCGCCTCTTTGGCATGGGTTATAGCTGGGGCGGCTTTGAAAGCCTGATAGTGCCGTGCAAAATCGTCCGCACCGCCAAGCCGTTTGAAACGGACGGGCAAATGCTCCGCCTCAATATTGGGCTGGAACATGTCGATGATTTGAAAGCCGATTTGAACGAGGGCTTTGCGCGCGCCGGTTATAAAGCCTAATAGGCTTTCGGAACGAAATTATCAGCCAAGTCCTCCGCTTCAACAATTTGATCGACTGTCATGGTCGCGGCCATTTCTTCAAGCGCTTTATTGGCAAACGGCGCGAAACCCTGATCGCGTGACAGCAAGTAGAATTTATAGGCCTCAACCTTGTCCATTTGAATACCGTCGCCGGTTTCCAACATGGCAGCGACATTAAACATGGCAGCGGGCATACCCATTTTGGCGGCGCGCAGATACAGCTTTGCCGCCTTTTTACGGTCTTTGGCAACGCCGGTGCCGTAATCATAAAAGGAAGCCAAATCGGTAATGGCGCGCGCGTCATTGCCCTTGGCCGCTTGTTGCAAATATTGGAAAGCCACTTTCAAATCGCGTTTGACGATTTTGGCATCAAAATATTCTTCGCTCAGACGATAGGCCGAACCGGCATCACCTGCGGCGGCGGCTTTCTTCCAATACTCAATGGCTTCGAGATAAAGGCCACGCTGATAAATATCGAGACCTTCGCGCTCGCTATATGCAGAAGCATGACCGGCGACGCCGATAGAAAGAGCGGCAATCAGAGAAAAAATCCGAAATGTTTTGTTCATTGGTTCACCCTGCCTTTAAACCATGGCAAAAATTAGACTAATTCGATATATCCTACTTATCCGTTAAACGGGTTTTAGTAAACCGCGCGAAAGGAACGCACCGTGCTGTTGGGCATAATTTGCAATCGTAAAAAACATCTCGTCGATGAGTTGCAGTCTGTAACGCATACCTATCTCGAGGGCGTTGCCACATATATGAATGTGCAACCGGTGCTCATCCCCTGCCCCATGGAAAACGGCACATTTGATGCGGCGCCCATAATGCAAAGGGTCGACGGCATTTTGCTGCCGGGCAGCACCAGCAATGTGCACCCGTCGCGCTATGGCATGGAAGAAACCGAGGCGCACAAGCCGTTTGATTTGGCGCGTGATGAAGCGGCATTCCAAACCATTGAACAAGCAATTTCCCTTAACATTCCGCTGCTCGCCATTTGTCGAGGTTTTCAGGAATTGAATGTCGCTTGCGGCGGTTCGTTGAACCCGACCGTGCATAAGGTCGATGGACGGCTCGACCACCGCATGCCCGAGAGCGAAGAGAAAGACGTCAAATTCGGCACGCAGCACCGCGTCGATTTCAACGATGGCGGGTATTTGCAGAAATTACTGAATGTCGATAGCGCACAGGTAAACTCGCTGCACTGGCAAGCGGTTGACCGCTTGGGCGACAATCTTTCCGTTGAGGCAACGGCCGAGGACGGCACGATTGAAGCTATCCGACACACTGAAGCGACCTATTGCGTCGGCGTGCAATGGCACCCTGAATATCAGGCCGGAGAAAATATTGTTTCAGCGCCCCTATTCGCCGATTTTGAGCGCGCCATGAAAGCCCATGCCAATGGCTGATCTGATAATTGCGGCAGGCCCCAAAGCGCTGGCCCATATCCGCAAACACGGGCTGTCACCTGACGATATCAGCGCGATATTCGGCGCTTCCGGC
>RFZE01000196.1 GCA_009920875.1 Alphaproteobacteria bacterium
ATGTTTCACGTGAAACATTGTAGGTTTCGGCAAATGCTTCGGCGTCCATAGCCCTATTCGGCCGCCTCAGCATGGGCTTTGCGCGCATGATGCAGCAAAAGGGTCAATGCCGCCGGCGTCATGCCGTCAAGCCGCGCCGCTTGACCCAAAGTCACGGGGCGCGCGGCGGCCAGCTTTTGGCGCACCTCCGTGGCCATGCCTTCCAGCGCCAAATAATCCATATCGACCGGCAGGGCCAGCGCTTCATCGCGGCGAAACGCCTCAATATCCGCGCGCTGGCGGTCGAGATAACCGGCATAGCGCGCATCGGTTTCAATCTGAAAGCGAATATCATCATCCCAACCGGCCATGTCGGGCCAGATGGCCGCCAAATCATCCCAATCGATTGACGGGTAGGCCAAGAGCTCAACCATATTGCGGCGCACGCCATCGGCGCGAATATGGAGGCCCTTTTCTCCCGCCTCATTAGGCGTCATTTGCCATTGCGCCGCTTGCGCCCGCGCCGCATCGAGCTTGTGCATTTTTGCTTTAAACTGCGCCGCGCGCGCCGCGCCGACAATGCCCGCCGCTTCACCCTTGGCGGTCAAGCGCTGGTCGGCATTATCGGCCCGCAAAGTGAGGCGATATTCAGCCCGCGCGGTGAACATGCGATAGGGCTCGCTGACCCCTTTGGTCACCAGATCATCAATCATCACGCCGATATAGGCCTCGGCGCGATCGAAAATCACCGCCTCTTGACCGGCCGCGGCGCGCGCCGCATTCATGCCGGCGACCAGCCCCTGTGCGGCGGCCTCTTCATAGCCCGTCGTGCCGTTGATTTGTCCGGCCAGATAAAGCCGCGGCATGGCCTTTAACTCAAGGCTCGGCAATAGCGCGCGCGGGTCGACATAATCATATTCAATGGCATAGCCGGGCCGCATAATATGGACATTTTCCAAGCCCGGAATGGTACGGATAAAGGCGTCTTGAATGGCCTCGGGCAATGAGGTGGAAATGCCATTGGGGTAAACCGTCGGATCATCCAGCCCCTCCGGTTCCAGAAATATTTGATGCGCGACGCGGTCGGGAAAGCGCACCACCTTATCTTCAATGGCTGGACAATAGCGCGGCCCGACACCGTCAATCTGCCCCGAATAGACCGGCGATAATTTGACGTTTTTCTCGATAATATCAAATGTTGCCTGGTTGGTGTGGGTGATATGGCAAACGGTTTGCGGCACGTTTATCTTATCGGTCATAAAAGAAAACGGCACAGGCTGCGCATCGGCCGGCTGCGCTTCCAAAATATCGGTATTAATGGTGCGCCCATCAAGCCGCGCCGGCGTGCCGGTTTTCATGCGCCCCAAAGACAGCGCGCCGCTTTCTTCGGCGAGCGCGTAGAGCCGTTTCGACAGAGTGACGGCCGGGGCTTCGCCATGCCGTCCGGCGGGAATGCGCTGCGTGCCGATATGCACAAGGCCATCAAGAAACGTGCCGGTGGTCAGCACCACGGCAGCAGCGCGAAGGGCCGCGCCGTCTGCCGTCACAATACCGACGCAGCGGCCATCTTCAATCAGCACATCATCGACCGGCTGCGCCAAAACATCAAGATTATCGGTTGCCGCAATCGCCGCCTGCATGGCCTCGCGATAAAGCTTGCGATCGGCTTGCGTGCGCGGCCCGTGCACGGCCGGGCCTTTGCGGCGGTTGAGCAGGCGAAACTGAATGCCCGCCGCATCGGCGACACGGCCCATCAGCCCGTCCAGCGCATCGATTTCGCGCACCAAATGGCCCTTGCCGACACCGCCAATCGCCGGATTGCACGACATTTCACCAATCGTCTCCAGCCTATGGGTAACCAAAAGTGTGGCCGCGCCATAGCGCGCCGCCGCCGCCGCCGCTTCGCATCCGGCATGGCCGCCGCCAATGACAATGACGTCATAATGTTTCATTTGCTCGCTCATGCTGGCGTGATAGCGCATAAGCGCCGATGGCGACAAGCAATTTCATGTGGCCGGCGATGGCATATGAAGGGGCGATTGTTTCACGTGAAACAA
>RFZE01000197.1 GCA_009920875.1 Alphaproteobacteria bacterium
TTTTCAGGCCATAAATCGGCGCCGCCGCGATGGGCTATATTCAAGGTCTGGGCCAGCTTTCCACTCCAGCTGCAAAGGCTTGCATTTTACCGCCTATCGCGTATAACACCGGCTGCTTGAGACGCATAGCCTTATGGCTTAGCGTTTTAAGTCGACCGGCTGGCCGATAAGGGCTGCCAAGTCGGTTGATGACGGAATCCAATTTGGAAGGAAGACGAAATGCCCAAAATGAAAACCAAATCGGGAGCCAAAAAGCGCTTTAGGCTGACGGCTTCAGGTAAGGTGCGCGCCGGACAGGCTGGTAAACGCCACGGCATGATTAAGCGCACAAACAAGCAAATTCGCAATCAGCGCGGCACCACGATTTTGTCGCCGCAAGATTCGAAAATCGCGCGCAAATTCCTACCCAACGGTTAAGGAGGAGAAGATATGTCTCGTGTGAAACGCGGCGTGACTTCCCATGCACGCCATAAAAAAGTTCTATCAAAAGCGAAAGGCTATTACGGCCGCCGCAAAAACACCATTAAGGTCGCCAAGCAAGCGGTCACCAAAGCCGGTCAATATGCTTATCGCGATCGCCGCGCCCGCAAGCGCAATTTCCGTGCCCTTTGGATTCAGCGCATTAATGCCGCTTCCCGTTCGCATGGTTTGGCCTATGGTCAATTTATCAACGGGCTGGGAAAAGCCGGTATTGAAGTGGACCGCAAAGTGCTGGCCGATTTGGCCGTACACGAACCGGCCGCTTTTGAAGCTCTGGTCACCAAAGCGCGCGCTGCGCTCGACTGAGCCTCATAGGCAAAAGCGATTGACGGGGTCACCGCACCCCTGCAACATATTCCCGTCCACATCTTTAACAGGCTTTTGTCTGACAGGATGCGGATGGGTTTTTTTATGAAAGGCTGTGACGCCGATGAGTGCAGAAGCTGAAAAACTGAAAAATGAGATTATCGCCACCATTGAGGCGGCGCAAGATTCGCGCGCGCTGGAAGATGTGCGCGTCGCGGCTTTGGGCAAAAAAGGCTCGGTCTCGGCATTGCTGAAAACATTGGGCGGCATGAGCAATGAAGAGCGACAGGTCAATGGCCCGCTGTTTAATTCATTGCGCGACGAGATTACCGATGCCATTCAAGCGAAAAAAGCTGCGCTCGACAGCGCCACGTTGAACGCAAGATTGAGCGAAGAAACATTGGATATGACATTGCCGGTTGCGCCCGATGCACAATTTCAAGGGCGCATTCATCCGGTCAGCCAGGCGATGGAAGAAATCAACGCGATTTTTGCCGATATGGGTTTTGACGTGGCCGAGGGACCCGATATTGAAAGCCAGTTTTACAATTTCACCGCTTTGAACATTCCCGACGCGCATCCGGCACGACAAATGCATGACACGTTTTACATGCAAGCCGAGGAAGATGGCGAAGCGCTTTTGCTGCGCACCCATACCTCGCCGGTGCAAGTGCGCACCATGCAAGACGGGCAGAAAGACAAAAGCGGCCCGCCTTTCCGCTTTATCGCGCCGGGCCGCACTTATCGCTGCGATAGCGACCAAACGCATACGCCAATGTTCCATCAGGTCGAAGGGCTGGTGGTCGATGAGACCACCCATATGGGCCATTTGAAACACACATTGGAAGCTTTTTTGGCGGCGTTTTTCGAGGTCGAGAATATCGCCATTCGCTTCCGCCCCAGCTATTTCCCCTTTACCGAGCCGAGCATGGAAATAGACATGCAATGCTATCGTGACGGCGATAAGCTGGTCGTCGGTGAAGGCAATGATTGGATGGAGATTGGCGGCTCGGGCATGGTCAATCCGCATGTATTGCGCCATGCCGGCATTGATGCGGAAAAATATCAGGGCTTTGCCTTTGGTATGGGCATTGACCGCCTCGCCATGTTGAAATATGGCGCACCCGATTTGAGGAGCTTTTTTGAGGCCGATTTGCGCTGGCTCAAACATTACGGCTTTGTGCCGATTGACGTG
>RFZE01000198.1 GCA_009920875.1 Alphaproteobacteria bacterium
AGCGCTGCACATCTGCAGGCACTGTTTCGCCCTGCAGATTTGGCCCTTGGTCAGCGCCGGACACGCCAATCAGCAAGACGCCCAAAGCTTTCACCACTTCGGTTGCTTGCGCTTGCGTTAAGCCCAGCACAGGAGCGCTGGCTTTTGCGATGGCAGCAATGCGTTTGGCAAAGAGCCGCTTTGTTTCCACGATTGAAGGAAACGAAACATTGTGCTCAATGATATGCTCCAAGCGCACAAGCAGAGAAACAAACCCTTCTGCCGCCATCGCCGTATTGTGTAAGCGCGCGCTATAAGCATGGTCATCCATATTCGGGGTCAACCCTGCAATGAACTGATCGCTCCAACGCACCAAGCTTTGCGCATATAACGCCAGAAAAACCTCCTCGCGTGTCGTGAAATACAAATACAAAGTGCCTTTGGCGACGCCTGATTTTTTGGCCAAATTGGCCATTGAAAACGCCTCATAGCCGACATCTTCGTAATGCGATTGCGCCGCATCCAGTATTTCTTGGCGGCGAAAAAGCTTTTGGTCTTCTGTGCGCGCGCGGTGACGCATAACACTCATTTTTTGACCTTTTGACGAATGCTTTTCTCAGATGCCTCGCCGTAAGGCGGCATGAAGCCGGCCAGTTTGGCGAAAGGAATCCGATTTGGCTGGCGATATACGCTTTTGGCGTGGCTGAAGGTTTTAAAGCCCTCAATGCCGTGATAAGAGCCCATGCCGCTGGGGCCGATACCGCCAAAGGGAATATCTTTTTGCAGCATATGGAACATTACATCGTTAATGGACACACCACCTGATGTTGTGCCGGTCAGGAAGCGCTGTTCCTCAGCCTTATCCTTGCCGAAGAAATAAGCCGCCAGCGGACGCGGATGCGCATTAATATAGCTGATGGTGTCTTCGAAGTTTTTGTAAGTCTTAATCGGCAAAATCGGTCCGAAAATCTCGTCTTGCATGCAAAGGGCGTCATCATCAGGATTGATGACCAAAGTTGGGGCAATTTTCTGGGTAGGATTGTCGCTGAAATCTTCATCAGCCGGATTAATCGTCACCGTTCGGATACCGCGCTCCTCGGCATCTGCCAAATTTTTTGAAATACGTTGGTAATGGCGGTCATTGACCATTGCCGTGTAGTCCTTATTGGCAAGGATGGTCGGATACATTTGCGAAACGATATGGTTTGCTTCGTCAATCACTTGCTCAAGCGATTCTTCCGGCACCATCAGGTAATCAGGTGCAATGCAGACTTGCCCCGCGTTCAGCATTTTACCGGTCATAATGCGCTGAATCGCCTCGCTGATATCGGCACTGCGCGTAATGATGACGGGCGACTTGCCACCCAATTCCAGCGTAACGGGCACTAAGTTTTCAGCTGCCGCCGCCATAATATGTCGCGCAACACTGGTCGCGCCGGTGAAAATAAGATGATCAAAGGGCAAGGTTGAGAATGCCTGACCAACTTCCGGCCCACCGTTGAATACGAATAATTCACTGGGGTCGAAAGCACTTCTTACGATTTCCGTGATAAGCGACGACGTCGCCGGCGTAAATTCAGACGGCTTAATCATCGCTCTGTTGCCGGCTGCCAGCACCCCTGCCAGGGGCTCAAACACCATGCCGAGCGGGAAATTCCAAGGCGCGATAATACCCACAACGCCTTTTGGTTGATAAGTGATAGAGGAACGTCCACCCAGAAGATTGAGCGGAAACATGGTTGGCCGCTTTTCGGTTTTCATCCATTTTTTGAGATGTTTTTTGCTGTGCTTCAGACATTCAATCGAGCCGGTGACATCGGTCATCAGATTGGTTTCACGCGGGCGGCAACCAAAGTCTTCGTTCATCGCCTCGCTAATGGCTTCAGAATGGGTCACCAAAATGTCAATGGCACGGTCAATGCGGTCAATCCGCGTTTCCGCAGATACAAAGCCCTCGGCGATATAACTGTCGCGCTGGCTCTGTAGCCTCGCCAGCATTTT
>RFZE01000199.1 GCA_009920875.1 Alphaproteobacteria bacterium
CAAAAGCGTTCCGAGCGCCGCAAGCTGCGCGCCGCTTCCTATGCCAAACGATTTGCCGCCAAAGAAGCGTGTTCGAAGGCGCTTGGCACAGGTTTGCGGCAAGGCGTATTTTGGCGCGATATGGGGGTCACCAATTTGCCCTCGGGCAAGCCGACCATGAAGTTGACCAATGGTGCGTTGGCACGATTGGAGAAAATCACACCGGCGGGCATGCGCGCGCAAATCGACCTGACCATTACTGATGATTTTCCGACCGCCCAAGCGATTGTGATTATTTCCGCCGTGCCGCAAGGGAACGAAAGCTAAATGTCTGAAGAGGCAACAAAGCAAACAAGCGCCCCTGAAAAGCAGGGCGATACTTGGCGGGATAATCTGCGCATCTTCGCAATCGCAGCGCTGATTGCCATTTTCATTCGCTCGTTTTTCTTCCAGCCATTCAATATCCCCTCCAGCTCGATGAAGCCGACTTTGCTGATTGGCGATTTTCTGTTCGTCAGCAAGTTTAGCTATGGCTATTCCAAGCACAGCTTTCCGTTCAGCCCCCCTTTATTTAGCGGCCGCACCTCTGAGCGCGGGCCCGAGCGGGGTGATGTCGTGGTCTTCAAATTACCGTCAGACGGGCGCACCGATTTCATCAAACGCGTCATCGGCCTGCCGGGCGATAAAATTCAAATGAAAAACGGTGTTGTCTGGCTCAATGGCGCGCCATTAAAGCGAGAGCGCTTGTCGGATTTTGAAGATTTGCGCCGCAATGCACCACCGATTGAAATTCGTCGCTTCCGCGAGACGCTGCCCAATGGTCGCTCTTATGTGACGCTTGACCAAGCTGACAGCAGTCCGGCTGACAATACCGGCGTGTATGAAGTGCCGGAGGGGCATTATTTCATGATGGGCGATAATCGCGATAATTCGACGGATAGCCGCTTTGTTCGCTATGTCGGTTTTGTGCCGCATGAGAATTTGGTCGGGCCGGCGCAAATATTGTTTTTCTCTTTTGATGACCGCACGCGGATTTGGGAAATTTGGCGCTGGCCGATTTCCATTCGCCTGTCACGTCTTTTCAATTTGGTGCATTAATGGCTTCGTTGGATGTGCTGCAGGAAACGCTCGGCCATTCTTTCGCCGATGTAAAGCTTCTGCAGCGCGCATTGCGCCATGCCAGCCTCAATGTTGACGATGATAATGAGGCATTGGAATTTATCGGTGACCGCGTGCTTGGTCTGGCAATTTCACAAATTCTGATGGCACGTTATGCGGCCGAGCCCGAAGGCGCGCTATCGCGCCGCCTCAGTCAATTGGTCAGTGGTAAAAGCTGCGCCAAGATTGCCAAGCTTTGGGATTTGGGCGCCCATTTGAAAACCGATAGCGGTATTCAAAACCGCCAGAAAATACCCAATGCGGTGCTTGCCGATGGCTGCGAGGCAGTTTTGGGCGCGGTATTTCTCGATGCCGGATTTGATGTGGCACAAAAACTGGTGGCCACTCATTGGGCAGATTTATTGGAGGCACAGGGTGATGTGCCGATTGACGCCAAAACCGCCTTGCAGGAATTGATTGCCAAACACGGCCATGATTTCCCGACCTATGAGATTGTTGAACAATCTGGCGCGGCCCATGCGCCGCATTTCTCTGTTGAGGTAAAGTCGGCGCTTGGCACGGCGCAGGGCGAGGGCCATTCGCGTAAGGCGGCAGAACAGAACGCGGCCAATACATTGCTGGTTCTATTGCAAGAGGGGCAGGCCAATGAGTAAAAAATGCGGATTTGTCGCCATTATCGGCCCACCCAATGCCGGTAAATCAACCCTTTCAAACGCTTTGGTCGGACAGAAAGTCGCCATTGTCACGCAAAAGGCGCAGACCACGCGCATGCGGTTGCGCGCTGTCGTCATGCACCAAGAAGCGCAGATTATTCTGGTCGACACGCCCGGTATTTTTGCCGCCAAGCAAAGGTTTGACCGCGCTATGGTCAATGAAGCTTG
>RFZE01000200.1 GCA_009920875.1 Alphaproteobacteria bacterium
TCGCTGGCCTGCATGACTACCAGTTCCGAGCCGAAGCCGACCGGCGCCCAAGCAAAGCCGCCTTTTTCAAGCCGGAATAATTTGGCGACGGCGGTTTCGGAAAAAGTTTCATTGCTGACCTGCCGCGTCATCGGTTCCGATGTCAGCGGGTCTTTTTCGGTTTCCTTTTCAATCGCTGCAAAACCGGCGCGATTGCCCTGTTTGACCAAATGTTCGGCCATTGCCTCCAGCAATGTGCGGCGCTCGGCAAGCTGCCATTGCGCGATAGCGGTTTCACGCACATCGTCAAGCGGACGCACGCGCGAAGTCGCCACACTGTCGAGGCGCGGCCAAATATAGGTGCCATCCTCCATTTCCTGAAGAGCGATTTCTTCACCCTCAGCACTGTCAAATAAAATGCCGGGCAGGGAATCATATTGCATGAACAGGCGTGGCAAGCTGCCGGTCGCGCCGCGGCCATCGCGGTCAAAGCCGGATAGTTGCACAATATCTAGGTCGAAGCGTTGGCTGATTTCCTCCAGCCTCACACCGGCGGCGCGCTCATCTTCAACGGTTTCGGAAAAGGCAATCAGGTCTTCAATGGCGCGGTCAAGTGCCAGGCGGCGACGCAGCGCATCGCGCACTTCGGCAAGCGGGCGCACTTCACCGGGAATGATTTTACGCACCCGCAAAACCACATAGCCAAGCGGCCCTTCGATAATATCACTCACCGCGCCCAGCTCCATCGCAAAGGCTTCATCGGCAAGGTCGGAGGAAATGAAGCTGCCGCGCGTCACCGTTCCCAAATCCGTATTGTCGAGTGTCTGACCGGCCTTATCGACGATTTCGACAAAGGGTTGGTCTTGTTCCAGCATGGCGCGCACTTCTTCCACCATAGCTTCATCGGCAATGACAAGCTGGTCAACATCGCGCTTTTCTTCAATCGAAAACTCGTCAATCGACATTTCATATTCTTCGGCCAATTCAAGCTCGCTAATGTCGATATTTTCGGCAAACCGTTCCGGCGTTATCACCAGAAAAGACGCGCTGCGGCGTTCCGGCTCGGTATAGCGCATTTTGGTTTGCGCGTAGAATGTCTCCAATTCTTCGACCGTCGGCTCACCAACATCATCGGTTTCATCCAAAGTCAGCACGACATATTTGGCGACGCGGCTTTCAAGAAAATGATTATACATTTTCTCGACTAGCTTTTGCGGGACAAGTGCGCGGTCAAGGCTGGCGCCGAGCAATTGCTGGCGGATATGAAAAGCGCGCTGGTCTTCGACAAACATCGCTTCGGTCAGGCCATTGCGCGCCAATACGGCGCGGAAAGTCGGCTCGTCAAAAGTGCCATTGGGGCCATGAAAGCTCGGATCGCGAACAATGATTTCGGCAATGCGTTTGTCATCCAGTGCCAGACCCAATTCGTCGCCGGCATTGGCCAAGGCGGCCAAGCCGACCATATTGGCCAGCACTTGCCGGTCAAGGCCAAGACCGCGTGCCTGGCCGGGGCTGATTGGTTCACCAATCTGGCGGCTGACTTCGGCCAATTGCTGCGAATAGCGCAGGCGGAACTCATTGCGGGTCAATTCCTGGTCGCCGACTTTGGCGACAATCTGGTTGGAAAAGCCGGTAAATGTGTCGGCAATGCCCCAAAGCGCAAAAGCAAAGACAAGAAGCGCAATCAGGAAAAGGCCGACAATGCCGCCGGCGGTTTTGCGAAGGGATGCGAGCATGGAACACTCTTTCGTTAACGAGATGAACCCGGTGTTGAAATTTGACGCATCATAGTGCCAGCTTGCCACAGACGCAAGCAGGTGGCGCTGCTTTGACGATTATGTTATGCAACCGCCATTGGCGGCCTATCAGCCGATAATGAGCTTTGGGGAGAGCCTTCATGACACAAGCAAAAAAGCCAGCGAAAACCATCCGGCCAAAGGCTGTCAGGCCATTGGCGGCGGGCAATTGGAA